>NZ_JBFTRJ010000024.1:0-68020 GCF_056399465.1 Variovorax sp. 01N425
GGAAATGGTCATGCCTGGCGACAACGTCAGCATCACCGTGAAGCTGATCAACCCGATCGCGATGGAAGAAGGCCTGCGCTTCGCCATCCGCGAAGGCGGCCGCACCGTGGGTTCGGGCGTCGTGGCAAAGATCCTCGACATCTAAGCCGAGCAAAGAGTACCGGAGGGGTATAGCTCAATTGGCAGAGCGTCGGTCTCCAAAACCGAAGGTTGTAGGTTCGATTCCTACTGCCCCTGCCACTTAGGTGGCACCTCCGAAAAACCCCGTCGCTGACCCGATGGGGGGGCTAAAAAAGTCCATCGTTGACCCGATGGGAGGCTAAAAAAGCCCATCGTGACCCGATGGGCTTCGGCGTCTCAAGAAGGCGCATTGAATTGAAGGCCGAAAGGCCGCAGGAAATCAGCCGAACATGGCCACTTCTCAAATCGAAACCGTGAGCACGGGTGCCGACAAGGCCAAATTGGCCGCGTCGGTGGTGCTGGCAGTGGGCGCCATCGTGGCGTTCTACCTGCTGGCGCGCCAGGGCTCGCTGGTGCAATGGGCTGCGCTGCTGGTCGGCCTGGCCGCGGCCGTGGGTGCCTTCGGCAGTTCGGAGAATGGCCGTCAGTTGTGGGCTTTCGGCCGCGACTCGTGGCGCGAGGTCAAGAAAGTCGTCTGGCCGACCCGCAAGGAAGCCATGCAGATGACGGCTTACGTGTTTGCCTTCGTGGCCGTCATGTCCGTTTTCCTCTGGCTCACCGACAAGACGCTCGAATGGGTGTTTTTCGACCTCATTCTGGGCTGGAGAAAATAAATGACCGACGACGTAGTTGAAACCACGCCGAGCAGCCCCGAGGAAGAAAACACCTCCGTGCTGGCTCCCGCCGCCAACCCCGATCTGCGTTGGTACGTGGTGCATGCCTATTCGGGCATGGAAAAGGCCGTCGAGCGCAACATCATCGAGCGCATCAACCGCGCCGGCATGCAGGACAAGTTCGGCCGCATCCTGGTGCCGACCGAGGAAGTGGTCGAGATCAAGAACGGCCAGAAGCGCACCACCGAGCGCCGCTTCTTCCCGGGCTACGTGCTGGTCGAAATGATCATGGACGACGAGAGCTGGCACCTGGTGAAGCACACCAACAAGGTGACGGGCTTCGTTGGCGGCGCCAAGAACCGTCCGGCCCCGATCTCGCAGAAAGAGGTCGAAGGCATCGTCAGCCAGATGCAGCAGGGCACCGAGAAGCCGCGCCACAAGGTCGAGTTCACCGTCGGCGAATTCGTGCGCGTCAAGGAAGGCCCGTTCACCGACTTCAACGGCACCGTCGAGGAAGTCAACTACGAAAAGAGCAAGGTCAGCGTGTCGGTCATGATCTTCGGCCGCGCGACACCCGTGGAGCTCGAGTTCAGCCAGGTCGAGAAGACCTGAGCCCCGCCGGTCCCCGGACCGGAACCATTCCCGGCTGCGCGTTGTCCGACTCGGCGCGCGGCCTTGATCGAAGAGTCGTTCAACCCCGGGGAGCCGCGGCGAAAGCCAAGGCGATATCACCCGCAAGGAGCAAAGCATGGCGAAAAAAATCGTCGGCTTCATCAAGCTGCAAGTGCCAGCTGGTAAGGCCAACCCGTCACCACCCATCGGTCCCGCACTGGGCCAGCGTGGTTTGAACATCATGGAGTTCTGCAAGGCGTTCAACGCGCAGACCCAGAGCGTCGAGCCTGGTCTGCCGCTGCCGGTGGTCATCACCGCGTTCGCTGACAAGAGCTTCACCTTCATCATCAAGACGCCGCCGGCGATCACCTTGATCAAGAAGGCCATCAAGCTGGACAAGGGCTCGGCCCGTCCGCACACCGACAAGGTCGGCAAGATCACGCGCGCACAGCTCGAAGAGATCGCCAAGACCAAGATGAAGGACCTGACTGCCGCCGACCTGGACGCAGCAGTTCGCACCATCGCCGGCTCTGCCCGTTCGATGGGCGTGAATGTGGAGGGCGTGTAAATGGCCAAGATCACCAAGAAGCAAAAAGCGCTCGCAGGCAAGGTCGACAGCAACAAGCTGTACCCGCTGGCTGACGCAATCGGCATCGTGAAGGAAGCCGCCACCGCCAAGTTCGACGAATCGATCGACGTGGCCGTGCAGCTGGGCATCGACGCGAAGAAGTCGGACCAGGTCGTGCGTGGCGCCGTCGTGCTGCCCAACGGCACCGGCAAGACCAAGCGCGTGGCTGTGTTCGCCCAGGGCGCCAAGGCTGAAGAAGCCAAGGCCGCCGGCGCCGACATCGTCGGCATGGACGACCTGGCTGCCATGGTCAAGGCTGGCGACATGCCTTTCGACGTCGTGATTGCCGCTCCTGACGCGATGCGCGTGGTCGGTACGCTCGGCCAGATCCTCGGCCCGCGCGGCCTGATGCCCAATCCCAAGGTTGGCACGGTGACCCCGGACGTCGCCACGGCCGTGAAGAACGCCAAGGCTGGCCAGGTCCAGTTCCGCGTCGACAAGGCCGGCATCGTGCACGGCACGATCGGCCGCCGCTCGTTCGACAACGACAAGCTGCAGGGCAACCTCGCCGCGCTGATCGACGCTCTGGTCAAGGCCAAGCCGGCGACCAGCAAGGGCGTGTACCTGCGCAAGGTGGCTGTGTCGTCGACCATGGGCCTGGGTGTCCGCGTGGACACGCAGACCATCGCGGCGAGCTAAAGAAAGATTTGCCCGATCCGCAAGGAGAGGGCAGATGTGGTGGGTCGCGGCAGCTCCGGTTGCTGCGAGCCATCCAAGACCGCTGGTGTGCAGGGCGCTGCACTTAATCGCCGGATCGATCCTTCCGGTATCCAGCGCAGATGGCGACCCCACTGCAAGGAATTTGATTTTTGTTCCTGACAGTTGGTCGCTGCATGAAGCGCGATCCGAGGCCCCGGCCGAAGGTCGCATTAAAAGGAGTAGACCTTGAGTCTGAATCGCAGTGAGAAAGAAGCGGTCATCAGTGATGTGACCAGCCTCGCCGCTAAAGCTCAAACGCTCGTGATGGCGGAATACCGTGGCATCACGGTGGCCGATATGACCAAACTGCGCAGCGAAGCTCGCAGCAAGGGTGTGACCCTCAGCGTGTTGAAGAACACGCTGGCACGCCGTGCTGTGGCTGGTAGCGCATTTGAGATCGTTGGCGACCAGATGACCGGCCCGCTGATCTATGGCTTTTCCGAAGACGCAGTGGCCGCCGCCAAGGTGGTGGCCGATTTCGCGAAGACCAACGACAAGTTGGTGATTCGCGGCGGCGCATTCGGTGGCAAGGCCCTGGACGTGAACGGCGTGAAGCAGCTGGCCAACATCCCTTCCAAGGAAGTGCTGCTGGCGCAATTGCTGGGCTTGATGCAGTCCCCGATCTCTCGTACCGCCCGCGTGCTCGCGGCGCTGGCCGAGAAGCGCGGTGGTGGCGAAGCTGCACCCGCCGATGCACCGGCAGAAGCGCAGGCTGCTTGAGCCTTGCGTTTGAAATATTCAACCCAATTGTTAGGAAACAAAAATGGCATTCGATAAAGACGCATTTCTGACCGCGCTCGACAGCATGACGGTCCTGGAACTCAACGACCTGGTGAAAGCCATCGAAGAGAAGTTCGGCGTGAGCGCCGCTGCAATGGCTGCCCCCGCCGGCGCTGGTGGTGGTGCTGCCGCTGCCGTGGCCGAAGAGCAGACCGAGTTCAACGTCATGCTGATGGATGCAGGCGCGAACAAGGTTTCGGCGATCAAGGCCGTGCGCGAAATCACCGGCCTGGGCCTCAAGGAAGCCAAGGACCTGGTGGAAGCCGCTCCCAAGGCTGTCAAGGAAGGCCTGTCGAAGGCTGACGCTGAAGCCGCCAAGAAGAAGCTGGAAGACGCCGGCGCCAAGGTGGAACTGAAGTAATTCAGACCCGCCAGAGGGCTGGAGGTGCCTGAAAAGGCCCTCCAGCCTTTGCCGCTTTCAGAGCGCACCCGAAAACCGGAAAAAAGACGGTTTTCGAGTGTCTTCTGACCCCGACTGCAGAAGACCCCTTGGTTCGGGCGATGTGCAACGCATCGCTGTCCGCCAACGGCTGGTAGTGGCCAGCCGCCAAGCAGTGGTGCCGTTCGCCCGGCACCGCTGACAAGTCGCTGAAGATCTCAAGCTCCGGAGCTCTCATGGCCCAATCGTCCGCGTACAGTTACACCGAACGCAAGCGCATCCGAAAAAGTTTCGGCAATCGCGACAGCGTCGTAGAAATCCCCTACCTGCTGCAGATGCAGAAAGACGCGTACACCGCGTTCCTGCAAGCCGGCATTCCTCCCAAACAGCGCACCGTCGAAGGCCTGCAGGCCGCTTTCGACGCTGCCTTCCCGATCGTCTCGCACAATGGTTTTGTCGAGATGAAGTTCCTCGAGTACAACCTCGCGAAGCCGGCTTTCGACGTGCGCGAGTGCCAGACCCGCGGCCTGACCTTCGCCTCGGCCGTGCGCGCCAAGGTCCAGCTCATCATCTATGACCGCGAGTCGTCGACCTCGCAGTCGAAGGTGGTCAAGGAAGTGAAGGAACAAGAGGTCTACATGGGCGAAGTGCCGCTCATGACCGACAAGGGTTCGTTCATCATCAACGGCACCGAGCGCGTGATCGTCTCGCAGCTGCACCGTTCGCCGGGCGTGTTCTTCGAACACGACAAGGGCAAGACGCACAGCTCGGGCAAGCTGCTGTTCTCGGCCCGCGTGATTCCCTACCGCGGTTCGTGGCTCGACTTCGAGTTCGACCCGAAGGACATGCTGTACTTCCGCGTCGACCGCCGCCGCAAGATGCCGGTCACGATCCTGCTGAAGGCCATCGGCCTGAACCCGGAATCGATCCTCGCGAACTTCTTCGTGAACGACAACTTCCGCCTGATGGACAGCGGCGCGCAGATGGAATTCGTTCCCGAGCGCCTGCGCGGCGAAGTCGCGCGCTTCGACATCACCGACAAGTCGGGCAAGGTCGTGGTCGCCAAGGACAAGCGCGTGACCGCGCGCCACACGCGCGAGCTCGAGCAGTCGGGCACCACGCACATCAGCGTGCCGGAAGACTTCCTGGTCGGCCGCGTCATTGCCCGCAACATCGTCGATGCCGACTCCGGCGAGATCCTGGCCAAGGCCAATGACGAACTGACCGAAGCACTGCTCAAGAAGCTGCGCACGGCCGGCGTGCAGGACATCCAGGTGATCTACACCAACGAACTCGACCAGGGCGCGTACATCTCGCAGACCCTGCGCATCGACGAGACGGTGGACGAATTCGCCGCCCGCGTGGCCATCTACCGCATGATGCGCCCCGGCGAGCCGCCGACGGAAGACGCGGTGCAGGCCCTGTTCCAGCGCCTGTTCTACAACCCGGACACGTACGACCTGTCGCGCGTCGGCCGCATGAAGTTCAACGCCAAGGTCGGCCGCGACGAATCGACCGGCCCGATGGTGCTGACCAACGAAGACATCCTGGCCGTGGTCAAGATCCTCGTGGACCTGCGCAACGGCAACGGCGAAGTCGACGACATCGACCACCTGGGCAACCGCCGCGTGCGCTGCGTGGGCGAACTGGCCGAGAACCAGTACCGCACCGGCCTCGCCCGCATCGAGAAGGCCGTGAAGGAGCGTCTGGGCCAGGCCGAGCAAGAGCCGCTGATGCCGCACGACCTGATCAACAGCAAGCCGATCTCGGCCGCGCTGAAGGAGTTCTTCGGTGCCTCGCAGCTGTCGCAGTTCATGGACCAGACGAACCCGCTGTCCGAAATCACCCACAAGCGCCGCGTGTCGGCCCTTGGCCCGGGCGGTCTGACGCGCGAGCGTGCAGGCTTCGAAGTGCGCGACGTGCACGTGACCCACTACGGCCGCGTGTGCCCGATCGAAACGCCTGAAGGCCCGAACATCGGCCTGATCAACTCGCTGGCCCTGTACGCCCGCCTGAACGAATACGGCTTCATCGAGACGCCGTACCGCCGCGTGGTCGACAGCAAGGTCACCAACGAGATCGACTACCTGTCGGCCATCGAGGAAGGCAAGTACGTCATCGCCCAGGCCAATGCGGTCCTGGACAAGGAAGGCAAGCTGACCGGCGACCTGGTCTCCGCGCGTGAAGCCGGCGAATCGATCCTGGTCGGTGCCGAGCGCATCCAGTACATGGACGTGTCGCCCGCGCAGATCGTGTCGGTGGCTGCCTCGCTCGTGCCCTTCCTCGAGCACGACGACGCGAACCGCGCGCTGATGGGCGCCAACATGCAGCGCCAGGCGGTGCCCGTGCTGCGCCCCGAGAAGCCGATGGTCGGCACCGGCATCGAGCGCGTCTCCGCGGTCGACTCCGGCACCGTGGTCACGGCCACCCGCGGCGGTATCGTCGACTACGTCGACGCGACCCGCATCGTGGTGCGCGTGAACGACGCCGAAGCGGCAGCCGGTGAAGTCGGTGTGGACATCTACAACCTGATCAAGTATCAGCGTTCGAACCAGAACACCAACATCCACCAGCGTCCGATCGTCAAGCGCGGCGACAAGATCGCCAAGGGCGACGTGGTGGCCGACGGCGCATCGACCGACCTCGGCGAACTGGCCCTCGGCCAGAACATGCTGATCGCGTTCATGCCCTGGAACGGCTACAACTTCGAAGACTCGATCCTGATCTCGGAACGCGTCGTCGCCGAAGACCGCTACACCTCGATCCACATCGAGGAGCTGGTGGTGATGGCCCGCGACACCAAGCTCGGTGCCGAGGAAATCACGCGCGACATTCCGAACCTGGCCGAGCAGCAGCTCAACCGCTTGGACGAATCCGGCATCATCTACGTGGGTGCCGAAGTGCAGCCGGGCGACACGCTGGTGGGCAAGGTCACGCCGAAGGGCGAGACCACGCTGACGCCTGAAGAGAAGCTGCTTCGCGCCATCTTCGGCGAGAAGGCTTCCGACGTGAAGGACACCTCGCTGCGCGTGGACCAGGGCTCGCAAGGCACCGTGATCGACGTGCAGGTGTTCACCCGCGAAGGCATCACGCGCGACAAGCGCGCCCAGCAGATCATCGACGACGAGCTCAAGCGCTTCCGCCTCGACCTGAACGACCAGCTTCGCATCGTCGAAGCCGACGCGTTCGACCGTATCGAGAAGCTCCTGACCGGCAAGGTTGCCAACGGCGGCCCGAACAAGCTGGCCAAGGGCACCAAGCTCGACAAGGCCTACCTGTCGTCGGTCGAGAAGTTCCACTGGTTCGACATCCGCCCGGCGGACGACGAAGTGGCCACGCAGCTCGAGTCGATCAAGAACTCGCTGGAGCAGACGCGCCACAGCTTCGACCTCGCGTTCGAGGAAAAGCGCAAGAAGCTCACGCAGGGCGACGAGCTGCCCGCAGGCGTGCTCAAGATGGTCAAGGTCTACCTGGCCGTCAAGCGCCGCCTGCAACCCGGCGACAAGATGGCCGGCCGCCACGGCAACAAGGGTGTGGTGTCGAAGATCGTTCCGGTCGAAGACATGCCCCACATGGCCGACGGCACGCCGTGCGACATCTGCCTGAATCCGCTGGGCGTGCCTTCGCGGATGAACGTGGGCCAGGTGCTCGAAGTGCACCTGGGCTGGGCCGGCAAGGGCATCGGCCACCGCATCGGCGACCTGCTGCAGCAGGAGGCCAAGGTGGCCGAGCTGCGCAAGTTCATGGAGCAGCTGTACAACGGCTCGGGCCGTCCGGAAGACCTCAGCCAGCTGAGCGACTCCGACGTGCTCGCCATGGCAGCCAACCTGCAGAGCGGTGCGACCTTCGCCACGCCGGTGTTCGACGGCGCCTCGGAAGAGGAAATCCGCGGCATGCTGAAGCTCGCCTATCCGGACGACATCGCCAAGCTCAAGGGCCTGACCGAGACGCGCACGCAGGCCTACCTGTACGACGGCCGCACCGGCGACCAGTTCGAGCGTCCGGTCACCGTCGGCTACATGCACTTCCTGAAGCTGCACCACCTGGTGGACGACAAGATGCACGCCCGTTCGACCGGCCCGTACTCGCTCGTCACCCAGCAGCCGCTGGGCGGCAAGGCGCAGTTCGGCGGCCAGCGTTTCGGCGAAATGGAAGTGTGGGCGCTGGAAGCCTACGGCGCCGCCTACGTGCTGCAGGAAATGCTGACGGTGAAGTCCGACGACGTGCAAGGCCGTACCAAGGTGTACGAGAGCATCGTCAAGGGCGAACACTCCATCGAAGCCGGCATGCCGGAATCGTTCAATGTGCTGGTCAAGGAAATCCGTTCCCTGGGCCTGGACATCGAACTCGAACGTTCTTAAGTTGAAAAGGGAAAGAGTCTTATGAAATCGCTACTCGACCTGTTCAAGCAATTCACCCCTGATGAGCATTTCGATGCCATCAAGATCGGCATGGCTTCGCCCGAGAAGATCCGTTCGTGGTCTTTCGGCGAGGTGAAGAAGCCCGAGACGATCAACTACCGCACCTTCAAGCCCGAGCGCGACGGCCTCTTCTGCGCCAAGATCTTCGGCCCCATCAAGGACTACGAGTGCCTGTGCGGCAAGTACAAGCGCCTGAAGCACCGCGGCGTGATCTGCGAGAAGTGCGGCGTCGAAGTCACGCAGACCAAGGTGCGCCGCGAGCGCATGGGCCACATCGACCTGGCCGCGCCCTGCGCGCACATCTGGTTCCTGAAGTCGCTGCCGTCGCGCCTGGGCCTGGTGCTCGACATGACGCTGCGCGACATCGAACGCGTGCTGTACTTCGAAGCCTACGTGATCACCGACCCCGGCATGACCCCGCTGAAGAAGTTCGGCATCATGTCCGAGGACGACTATGACGCGAAGCGCAAGGAATACGGCGACGAGTTCGTCGCCAAGATGGGCGCCGAAGGCATCAAGGACCTGCTCGAAGGCATCGAACTCGACAGCGAGATCGAACGCCTGCGCGGCGACCTGACCGGCTCCGAAGTCAAGGTCAAGAAGAACTCCAAGCGCCTGAAGGTGCTGGAAGCCTTCCGCAAGTCGGGCATCAAGCCCGAGTGGATGGTGCTCGACGTGCTGCCCGTGCTGCCGCCGGACCTGCGTCCGCTGGTGCCGCTGGACGGCGGCCGCTTCGCGACCTCCGACCTGAACGACCTGTACAGGCGTGTGATCAACCGCAATTCGCGCCTGCGCCGCCTGCTGGAACTCAAGGCTCCGGAAATCATTGCTCGCAATGAAAAGCGGATGCTGCAAGAAGCAGTCGACTCGCTGCTGGACAACGGCCGCCGCGGCAAGGCCATGACGGGCGCCAACAAGCGCGCGCTCAAGTCGCTCGCCGACATGATCAAGGGCAAGAGCGGCCGCTTCCGCCAGAATCTGCTGGGCAAGCGCGTCGACTACTCGGGCCGTTCGGTCATCGTGGTGGGCCCGACGCTCAAGCTGCACCAGTGCGGCCTGCCCAAGCTGATGGCGCTCGAGCTGTTCAAGCCCTTCATCTTCTCGCGCCTGGAAGCCATGGGCATCGCGACCACGATCAAGGCTGCCAAGAAGGAAGTCGAATCGGGCACGCCGGTGGTCTGGGACATCCTGGAAGAAGTGATCAAGGAACACCCGGTCATGCTGAACCGTGCGCCTACGCTGCACCGTTTGGGCATCCAGGCGTTCGAGCCGATCCTGATCGAAGGCAAGGCGATCCAGCTGCACCCGCTGGTCTGCGCGGCCTTCAACGCCGACTTCGACGGCGACCAGATGGCCGTCCACGTGCCGCTGTCGGTGGAAGCGCAGATGGAAGCCCGCACGCTGATGCTGGCCTCCAACAACGTGCTGTTCCCGGCTTCGGGCGAACCGTCGATCGTTCCTTCGCAGGACGTGGTGCTGGGTCTGTACTACACGACCCGCGACCGCATCAACGGCAAGGGCGAGGGCCTGATCTTCTCCGACATCGGTGAAGTGCAGCGCGCGCTCGACGCCAACGAAGTCGAACTCACCGCCAAGGTGGCAGTGCGCATCACGGAATACACCAAGGACAAGGAAACCGGCGAATTCACGCCGTCGACCTCGCTGGTGGACACCACCGTGGGCCGTGCGCTGCTGTCCGAGATCCTGCCCAAGGGCCTGCCGTTCTCGAACATCAACAAGGCGCTGAAGAAGAAGGAAATCTCCAAGCTCATCAACGTCTCGTTCCGCAAGTGCGGCCTCAAGGAGACCGTGGTGTTCGCCGACAAGCTGCTGCAGAACGGCTTCCGCCTGGCCACCAAGGCCGGCATCTCGATCGCCATCGACGACATGCTGGTGCCCGCTGAAAAGCACGGCATCATCGAGCGCTCGGCCAAGGAAGTGAAGGAGATCGAGCAGCAGTACGTCTCCGGTCTCGTGACTTCCGGCGAACGCTACAACAAGGTGGTGGACATCTGGGGCAAGGCCGGCGACGAAGTGTCGAAGGTCATGATGGCCAAGCTCTCGAAGCAGAAGGTCATCGACCGCCACGGCAAGGAAGTGGAGCAGGAGTCGTTCAACTCCATCTACATGATGGCCGACTCCGGCGCCCGCGGTTCCGCAGCGCAGATCCGCCAGGTGGCCGGCATGCGCGGCCTGATGGCCAAGCCGGACGGCTCGATCATCGAGACGCCCATCACCGCGAACTTCCGCGAAGGCCTGAACGTGCTGGAGTACTTCATCTCCACCCACGGTGCCCGAAAGGGCCTGGCCGACACGGCGCTGAAGACGGCGAACTCGGGCTACCTGACCCGCCGCCTGGTCGACGTGACGCAAGACCTGGTCGTGACCGAGCAGGACTGCGGCACGCACGGCGGCTACCTGATGCGCGCCATCGTCGAAGGCGGTGAAGTCATCGAATCGCTGCGCGACCGTATCCTCGGCCGCTCGGCGGCCGACGACGTGCTGCACCCGGAAAACCGCTCGGTGCTGCTGAAGGCCGGCGAGATGTTCGACGAGGACAACATCGAAGAGCTCGAGGCGCAAGGCGTCGACGAGGTCAAGGTGCGTACCGCGCTGACCTGCGAAACCCGCTTCGGCATCTGCGCGACCTGCTACGGCCGCGACCTGGGCCGCGGCGGCCTGATCAACATCGGCGAAGCCGTCGGTGTGATCGCTGCGCAGTCCATCGGCGAACCCGGCACGCAGCTCACGATGCGTACCTTCCACATCGGTGGTGCGGCATCGCGTGCGGCGGTGGCCTCGAGCGTCGAAGCCAAGTCCAACGGCGTGATCGGCTTCAACGCCACGATGCGCTACGTGACCAACAGCAAGAACGAGCTGGTGGTGATTGCACGTTCGGGCGAGATCGTCATCCATGACGAACACGGCCGTGAGCGCGAACGCCACAAGGTGCCGTACGGCGCGATCCTGGCGGTCAAGGCCGACCAGCAGATCAAGGCCGGCCACGTGCTCGCCAACTGGGATCCGCTGACGCGCCCGATCATCACGGAATTCGCCGGCAAGACGCAGTTCGAGAACGTGGAAGAAGGCCTCACCGTCGCCAAGCAGGTGGACGAAGTGACCGGCCTGTCGACCCTGGTCGTGATCGATCCGAAGCGCCGCGGCGCTGCCAAGGTCGTGCGCCCGCAGGTGAAGCTCATCGACGCCTCCGGCGCCGAAGTGAAGATCCCGGGCACCGACCACTCGGTGACGATCGGCTTCCCGATCGGCGCCCTGGTGCAGATCCGCGACGGCCAGGACGTGGGCCCGGGCGAAGTGCTGGCGCGTATTCCGGTCGAAGGCCAGAAGACCCGCGACATCACCGGCGGTCTGCCGCGCGTTGCCGAGCTGTTCGAAGCCCGTTCGCCGAAGGACAAGGGCATGCTGGCCGAAATGACCGGTACCGTGTCGTTCGGCAAGGAAACCAAGGGCAAGATCCGCCTGCAGATCACCGATCCCGAAGGCACCGTCTGGGAAGACCTCGTGCCGAAGGAAAAGAACATCCTGGTGCACGAAGGCCAGGTGGTGAACAAGGGCGAAAGCGTGGTCGACGGCCCGGCGGACCCGCAGGACATCCTGCGCCTGCTGGGTTCGGAAGAACTCGCGCGCTACATCGTGGACGAAGTTCAGGACGTGTACCGCCTGCAGGGTGTGAAGATCAACGACAAGCACATCGAGGTGATCGTTCGCCAGATGCTGCGCCGCGTCGTGGTCGACAACATCGGCGAGACCGGCTACATCTCCGGCGAACAGGTCGAACGCAGCGAAATGCTCAACACCAACGACGCCCTGCGCGCCGAAGGCAAGATCCCCGCGACGTTCACCAACCTGCTGCTGGGTATCACGAAGGCGTCGCTGTCGACCGACTCGTTCATCTCTGCCGCTTCGTTCCAGGAAACGACGCGCGTGCTGACCGAAGCCGCGATCATGGGCAAGCGCGACGAGCTGCGCGGCCTGAAGGAAAACGTCATCGTCGGCCGCCTGATCCCCGCGGGCACCGGCATGGCCTACCACCAGGCGCGCAAGGCCAAGGATCAGATGGACGAGGCCGAGCGCCGCGCCATCGCCGAATCCGAAGCCGCCGAACTGGCCGGTTCGACCAGCGATGTTTCCACCACGGCCGACGCCAGCGAAGGCGCCGCGTCCGAATAACTGGTTAGCATCACCGGCCATGACCGGTATCCGACGCCCCCCGACCGCCCCCGGTTGGGGGGCGTTTTTCTTTGAGTTGTCCATTGCGAGGCGTTTTTGCCGATGAGCGTGTTGCCCGATTCGATGGTCGGCTGGATCGTCATTGCCGTGCTGCTGTTCTGGTTCGTGGGCGCGTACAACCGGCTCGTGCGGCTGCGCGCGGCCGTGCTCCAGGCCTATGCGACGCTCGACGCGGCCCTGCGGAAGCAGCTGGACTTCGTCCAGGCCAGCATCACGGCCGCCCTGCCGGAAAAGGACGCGTCCAGCCATTCGTCGGCCGTGGCGCCGCTGCAGGCCGCCACCAACCAGCTTGCGACCCTGCTTGGCGCCACCCGCCTGCATCCGCTCGACCCCGGCGGCATGGCCGCGCTGGCCACGGCGCTGCAGGTGCTGATCACGGCCTGGCAGCGCCAGCATCCGGACGCGGTGACGGTCTTCGAGGCGGACGGAACGCTCTCGCGGCCGGCGCCGCTGCTGCCGGCCGGCGCCGGTGCCGGTTCGGCCTCCGGCACACTGGAACCCATGGCCTGGCCCGAGCCTTCGGCCGCCGCGGAAATCGCACGCAGCCAGTTCAACCTGGCGGTGGGGCAGTACAACGCCGCCATCGTCCAGTTTCCGGCGTTGCTGGTGGCATGGATGGTGCGTTTGCGTCCGGCCGCGCCGCTGCTTTGAAGCCGTCCGGACGCCGGCGTTGCATTTTTTCTCCGTACGCTCGCGGGGCGCCGCGTCAGCCGCGCGCCCGTTGACGCCCATTACCATCGCCCCAACTTGTCAGAACTAACTTCCGATCATTCCGCCGGCACCGCGCCGCCGATGCAACCTCCGCTGTGGCGCCAGCTGCAGCTGACCGCAGCGGCGCTCGCGTCGATTCGCGCCGGCAGCTCGGGCACCGTCGCGTTCGAAGCCGTCGAGCCCGCCATGCGCCCCGGCGTGCAGGCGCTCGGCTTCCAGGTGCTGCGCTGGCTCGGCCGCGCCGAGGCCCTGCGCCGCCACCTGGCCAAGCGCACGCCGCCGCCGTTGCCCGACGCGCTCCTGTGCACCGCATTGGCGCTGGCCTGGGATGCGCAGCACGCGCCCTACGAGCCCTTCACGCTGGTCGACCAGGCCGTCGAGGCGGCAAAGCGCAACCCCGCCACGCGCGCGCAGGCGAGCTTCATCAACGCCTGCCTGCGCCGCTTCCTGCGCGAGCGCGACGAGCTCGTGGCCGCCACCGACCATGAGCCGGTCGCACAGTGGAACCATCCGCGCTGGTGGATCGAGCGGCTCAAGCGCGACCATCCGCGCGACTGGCAGCGGGTGCTTGCCGCCGACAACGCGCAGCCGCCGATGACGCTGCGCGTCAACCTGCGCAAGACCACCGTGGCTTCCTATCAGCTGGCGCTCCAGGCGGTGGGCCTCGAGGCCCACCGGGTGGGGGAGGCGGGCCTGCAGCTGGCGCGCGCCCGCCCGGTGCAGCAGCTGCCCGGTTTTGCCGACGGCGAATGCTCGGTGCAGGACGCCGCCGCGCAGCTGGCGGCGCCGCTGCTGCTCGAAGGCCTGCTGCCCGCGGCCGGCGCGGCCCCCCTGCGCGTGCTCGATGCCTGCGCCGCCCCCGGCGGCAAGACCGCGCACCTGCTGGAATTTGCCGGCCCGGCGCCCATCGAGGTGACGGCGCTCGAGGTCGATGCCGCCCGCAGCCGCCGCATCGACGAAACCCTGGGCCGGCTCGGCCTGTCCGCCAGGGTGGTGGTGGCCGACGCCGCGCGGCCGGCCGCCTGGTGGGACGGCACGCCCTTCGACGCCATCCTGCTCGATGCGCCGTGCACCGCCTCGGGCATCGTCCGGCGCCATCCCGACGTGCGCTGGCTGCGCCGCGAGAGCGACACCGCCCAGCTGGCGGTCCAGCAGGCGGCGCTGCTCGCGGCCCTCTGGCCCCTGGTCCGGCCCGGCGGCCGACTGCTCTACTGCACCTGTTCCGTCTTCCGGGAAGAAGGCTCGCAACAAATAGATGCGTTCCTTGCGCACAACACCGACGCCCGATTGGGGGCGTCGCCGGGCCATTTGCTTCCCCAAAGCGGGGCGAATGCCCGCGCCGTCCCGGACAATCCCTCAGGTGACCACGACGGCTTCTTCTACGCCCTGCTTGAAAAACGTCCGCGCTGAGGCCCGCAGGCGGCGCATCCTGGCGCCGCTGGCCGGGCTCGTGCTGGCCTGGGCATTGCTGCTGACCTGCCTGCTTCCGATTGCGGTGGCGCAGGGGCGCGTCGTGCCATCGGTCACCCAGATGCGGCTGGAACAGGCCGACGACGGCGTCTACCTCACCGCGGCCGTGCAGTTCGAGCTGCCCTCGCTGGTCGAGGAAGTGCTCGACAAGGGCATTGCCATCTATTTCGTGGCCGAGGCCGAGGTCTTCCAGGAGCGCTGGTACTGGACCGACCGCAAGGTGGCCCAGGTCACGCGCCACATGCGGCTGGCCTACCAGCCGCTCACGCGCCGCTGGCGGCTCAACGTGTCGCCGGTGCCCATCACCGGCACCGCGGGCTTCGGCGTTTCGCTGAACCAGAACTTCGACAGCCTCGCCGACGCCATGGATGCCGTCAAGCGCGTCGGCCGGCTGCGGCTGGGCGATGCGGCCGAGGTCGGCGACGAGGCGCAGCACCAGGTCGTGTTCCGCTTCCGGCTCGACACCTCGCAGCTGCCGCGTCCGTTCCAGATCGGCGTGGTCGGCCAGGCCGACTGGAACATCGTGGCCGAGCGCAGCGCCAAGCTCGCGCTGGAGAAACAGCGGTGAGCAGCAAGCCGCGCAGCGGCGCAGCGGCCACGCCCGCCGCCCGCCGCGCGCGCGCGCTGCGCTGGGCCGTCGGCGTGGGCGCCGCGCTGGTCACGGCCATCGGCCTGGTGCTGATGTTCCTGCTGGCCCAGGCCACCAACAACCGCGCGCTGTACGAGCGCTACTACGTGCGGCTGTTCGGCATCAACGTGGTGGTGGCGGTGCTGCTGGTGCTGGTGATCGGCTGGGTCGCCTTCCGGCTGCTGCGGCGGCTGCGCCAGGGCAAGTTCGGCAGCCGCCTGCTCATCAAGCTCGCGGCCATCTTCGCGCTCGTGGGCGTGGTGCCGGGCGCGCTGGTCTACGTGGTGTCCTACCAGTTCGTGGCGCGTTCGATCGAAAGCTGGTTCGACGTCAAGGTGGAGGGCGCGCTCGACGCCGGCCTGAACCTCGGCCGCGCCACGCTCGATTCGCTCGCGGATGACCTGGCCGCCAAGACGCGCGTGGCCAGCGCCCAGCTGGTGCAGGTGCCCGACGCGAGCGCCGGCCTCGTCCTCGAGCGCATCCGCGACCAGCTCCAGGCCAGCGACGTGGTGCTCTGGACCGGCGCCGGCCAGCTGGTGGCCGGCGCCGGCGCCTCGCGCTTCCAGCTCAACCCCGAGCGGCCGACCACCCAGCAGCTGCGGCAGGTGCGCGCCGACCGCGCCATCGCCCACATCGAGGGCTTGGACGAAACCGCGGCGCCGGGCGCCAACGTGCCGCCTGCCAGCGTGCGCGCCCTCGCGATGGTGCAGCGGCCGGGCTTCGACTTCGACACGGCGCCGCGCTTCCTGCAGGTCACGCAGCCGCTGCCGCCCGCGGTGGTGGCCAACGCACTCGCCGTGCAGGAGGCCAACCGTGAATACCAGGAGCGGGCCCTGGCCCGCGAGGGCCTGCGGCGCATGTACATCGGCACCCTCACGCTGAGCCTTTTCCTGGCCGTGTTCGGCGCCGTGCTGCTGGCCGTGCTGTTCGGCAACCAGCTCGCGCGGCCGCTGCTCGTGCTGGCGGACGGCGTGCGCCAGGTGGCCGGCGGCGACCTGCGGCCGACCGCCGTGCTGCAGGGCAAGGACGAGCTGGGCGGCCTCACGCGCTCCTTCGCCGTCATGACCCAGCAACTGGCCGATGCCCGCGGCGCCGTCGAAAAGACCATGGGCCAGCTCGACGCCGCCCGCGCCAACCTGCAGACCATCCTGGACAACCTGACCTCCGGCGTGATCGTGCTCGACGCCAAGGGCACCATCCTTTCCACCAACCCCGGCGCCACCCGCGTGCTGCGCGCGCCGCTGGCGGCCTACGAGGGCATGCCGCTCGCCCAAGTGCCCGGGCTCGCGGACTTCGGCAACAGCGTGCAGCAGCAGTTCGACGAATTCCAGGTCGAGCGCCTGCAGCACGGCCTGGACCACTGGCAGCACGCCTTCGAGCTGCATGCCAGCGGCACCGACCTGCCGCAGCAGGACAGCGCCATCAACATCGTGGCGCGCGGCGCCGAGCTGCCGGGGGCCGCGCGGCTGCTGGTGTTCGACGACATCTCCGAAATCGTCTCCGCCCAGCGTGCCCAGGCCTGGGGCGAAGTGGCGCGCCGCCTCGCCCACGAGATCAAGAACCCGCTCACGCCCATCCAGCTCTCGGCCGAGCGGCTCGAAATGAAGCTCTCGGGCAAGGTCGCGCCGCCCGAGCAGGCCGTGCTCGTCAAGTCGGTCAAGACCATCGTCGACCAGGTCGACGCCATGAAGCGGCTGGTCAACGAATTCCGCGACTACGCCCGCCTGCCCGCGGCCGACCTGAAGCCGGTCGACCTCAACGCGCTGCTGGCCGACGTGCTCCAGCTCTACAGCGCCGAGAACGCGCCGATCGCGCTGCGCTCCGAACTCGACGAGCGCTGCCCGCCCATTCGCGGCGACGCCCAGCAGATCCGCCAGGTCATCCACAACCTGCTGCAGAACGCCCAGGACGCTGCCGAGGCCGCCGCCAGCACCACCGGCCGCGCCGGCGAGGTCGTCATCCGCACCCGCCTGGGCGATTCGGGCCAGCGCGTGCGCCTCACCGTGCAGGACAGCGGACCGGGCTTTGCCGAGAACATCCTCAAGCGCGCCTTCGAGCCCTACGTCACCACGAAAACAAAAGGTACAGGTTTGGGACTGGCCGTGGTCAAGAAGATCGCGGACGAGCACGGCGCGCGCATCGAGCTTTCCAACCGCGTTGTCGATGGGGCTGTAGCAGGGGCGCAAGTCTCGCTATCATTCGCGCTGGCAGGCGAGCCGCAAACAGCGGTCGCTCACACCGAAGATCCGAAGTCTTCCGCCGCCTGAGCGTGAAACCAACCCGTCGCGCGCAGACGATGGGGCGGCTGGCGGACCCTACACACATTGCAGATACCGGCGCATACAACAAGCAGCACTCATGGCAAACATTCTCGTGGTCGATGACGAGCTGGGCATTAGGGACCTGCTCTTCGAAATTCTCAATGACGAAGGCCACAACGTGGAGTTGGCGGAAAACGCGGCCGAGGCACGCGCAGCGCGGCAGCGCGCACGGCCCGACCTCGTGCTGCTCGACATCTGGATGCCCGACACCGACGGCGTCACGCTGCTCAAGGAATGGTCCACCGCCGGACTGCTGAGCATGCCCGTCATCATGATGAGCGGCCACGCCACCATCGACACCGCCGTCGACGCCACCCGCATCGGCGCCTTCGCGTTCCTCGAAAAACCCATCACGCTGCAGAAGCTCCTGAAGGCCGTCGAGCAGGGTCTCGCGCGCGAGAACGCCAGGCGCGCGGCAGCGGGCGTGGTGCCTCCGGCCCCGGGCATCAACCCCTCGGCCGCCATCACCACCACCGGCGACAGCCTGCTGCTGGCCTCGCTCGCCTCCGTGCCGGTGCCCGACGCCGGCCCGCAGTCGACCCAGAGCTTCGACCTCGACCGCCCGCTGCGCGATGCACGCGACGGCTTCGAGAAGGCCTACTTCGAATTCCACCTGGCCATGGAGAACGGCTCGATGACCCGCGTGGCCGAGAAGACCGGCCTGGAACGCACGCATCTGTACCGCAAGCTCAAACAACTTGGCGTCGATCTTTCGAGAGGGCGCAGAAGCGCTGTATAATTTAAGGCTGCACACCAAGGCCCGGTAGCTCAGTTGGTAGAGCAGCGGATTGAAAATCCGCGTGTCGGTGGTTCGATTCCGCCCCAGGCCACCATTCATCATTTTGAGGTCGTCCGCAGGCGACCATCAAAATCAAAAAAGCCCTAAGTAGATCAACTGCTTGGGGCTTTTTTCATTCCAGGGCGGCCCGCAGCGTTCTGCGCCAGGCCGGGCGCTCGTAGGGCGAATCCCGGGTTTACGCCTAGACCCGCACCCTCAAGTTCCGCCGCAGCACTGCCGATATCCCTGGCAACCTGGCCCCGCATCGGCGGCCGTCACGGAAAAAGCACATGCGCAATTGGAAGATCAGTGCCCAGCTGGGCGCGGCGTTCGGGATCGTGTTGCTGTTGATGGCGACGGGGCTCGCGATCGGCATCTCGGGCCTTCAGGAGGTCGCCGGCAGCGGCGTCGCCCCGGAGCTCGCACGGCATATCGCGTCGACGCGCAACCTCATGGCGGGCTTCGGGGTTGCCGCGCTGCTGGCGGGCGTGGGCTGCAGCATCTGGCTCGCACGCAGCATCATGCAGCCGCTTGGCGAGGCGATCTTCATCGCGGAGACCGTAGCCTCGGGCGACCTCAGCAAGGAATTCGAGACCGAGCGCGGCGGTGATTTCGGGCGGCTGCTGCGCGGCATGGGCGAGATGGAGGACACGCTGACGGACGTGGTGACGCGCATCAAGGCGTCGACCGATTCGATCGTGGTGGCGTCCGGGCAGATCGCGGCCGGCAACCAGGAGCTGTCCTCGCGCACAGAAGAGCAGGCCAGCTCGCTCGAACAGACCGCGGCCTCGATGGAAGAGCTCACGAGCACCGTCAAGCAGAACGCCGACAACGCACGGCAGGCCAACCAGCTCGCGCTCTCGGCCTCCGAAGTGGCCGTGAAGGGCGGCAGCGTCGTGGGGCAGGTGGTCGACACCATGGCGTCGATCAATGCTTCTTCCCGGAAGATCGTCGACATCATCGGCGTGATCGACGGCATCGCGTTCCAGACCAACATCCTGGCGCTCAATGCGGCTGTCGAAGCCGCGCGCGCGGGCGAGCAGGGCCGCGGCTTCGCGGTGGTCGCGTCGGAAGTGAGAAGCCTCGCGCAGCGCTCGGCCGCGGCGGCCAAGGAGATCAAGGGCCTGATCGACGATTCGGTGGGCAAGGTCGACGTGGGCAGTGCACTCGTCGGCGAGGCCGGCAGGACGATGGAAGAGATCGTGAGCGGCGTCAAGCGCGTGACGGACATCATCGGCGAGATCACCGCGGCCAGCCACGAGCAGGCGCAGGGCATCGAGCAGGTGAACCAGGCGATCGCGCAGATGGACCAGGTGACGCAGCAGAACGCGGCGCTGGTCGAGGAGGCGGCGGCCGCGGCCCAGTCGCTGCAGGAACAGGCCGACAGCCTCTCGCAGGTGGTGGCCACCTTCAAGCTCGACGACGACGAAGAGGAACCCGCCGCGGCGCCGCCCAGGCCCGCACCCGTCCAGGCGCGTGTCGAGCAGCCGGTCCAGCCGGCTCGGCGTGCACTTGCCGCTGCACCGCCGCGCAAGCCAGTGGCGGCCATCGCGGGCACGTCCGCCGCCAGCGGAGACTGGGAGACTTTCTAAGCCAGTGCGTGCGCGCCGGCCGCAAGAGGCAATGAACGGTCAGGCCCGCTGCCAGCCTGCCTTGAGCGCATCGGGGTTCTTGTCCGCGACAAGATTCAGCTTGATGCCATGCTCGAGAAACGCCTTGAGTCCTGCAAGCGTCCAGGTGAAGCCTTGGGTCGACTCGGCAACGTACTTGAAGAGTTCGTCTCCATCACCCGTCCAGCCAGACTCCGTGATGACGACATGGGTCGTTCCATCCTCGCGTGCGGAGAACTTCCATTCGACCGTCGTGCGGCCGCTGTATCCGTCCCACTCGATCACGATGCGCTGGTCGGGTTCGATGTCTTTCACGAGCACCGATGTGGATGCGCCATACATCTCCCAGTCCCATCTGACTTCACGGCCGGCCTCGAGCCGGCCGCTGCTTTTGGTGAACCAGAAGTTGGTTGTCGCACGGGGATCGATGAACGCTTCGAACACCTCTGCGACGGGCTTGCGAACCAGCATCTCCGTTTGTGCGACGGGTGCTTGCGTGATCTCGACTTTCATGGTGGCCTCCTTTTGCGGGACGCGATGCGGCGCCTGCCAATCAATCCTGGCACGGAGCGCGTCGCACCATGAGCACGGGGCGCCATGGACCCACCTGCAGCGCAGTTTTCTTTCAATATGCAACGCTCCACTGCACCTACGCGAATGTGAGCGTCGCCCTACAGAAGAACCGCTGCAAAAAAATAAGGTGACCGATGGCGAGGCCGGGCAATGTGTGAAGTGCCTCGCGCAAAGGAAGCCAAATTGGACCCCCCATCCAGAACCTTCGAGCGCCGCGCGCTCCGAATTCCGCTGCGCTCTTCCGTCACGCTGGAGGCCGATCTGTGCCTGCCTGCGGCCTCGCGCGGGATCGTGCTGTTTGCGCATGGCAGCGGCAGCAGCCGCTTCAGCCCGCGCAACCGACAGGTCGCGGAGAGCCTCAACGAGGCGAAGCTGGCCACGCTGCTCGTCGACCTCCTGACCGCCGACGAAGAGGCCGTCGACGAGCGCACGCGCGAGCTGCGCTTCGACATCGACATGCTGGCCGACCGGCTCGTCGGCCTGACCGACTGGCTGTGCGACTACGAGCCCGCCGCGGGCCTGAGGATCGGCTACTTCGGCGCGAGCACCGGTGCGGGTGCCGCGCTGGTGGCCGCGGCGCAGCGGCCCGACGCGGTGCACGCCGTGGTCTCGCGCGGCGGGCGGCCCGACCTGGCCGGGCCCGCGCTCGAGCGCGTGCGCGCGCCCACGCTGCTGATCGTCGGCGGCAATGACGGGCCGGTGATCGACATGAATTGGCAAGCCCTTGCGGTGCTGCGCGGCGAGAAGCGGCTTTCGCTCGTGCCCGGCGCAACGCATCTTTTCGAGGAACCCGAAGCGCTGGGCGCGGTGTCCAAGCTGGCGCGCGACTGGTTTCGGGACCATCTCGATCCCTCCAGGAGTACCAAGAAATGAGCAAATCACCAGGACACCAGAAATGGCCCGACCACCAGGTGCGCGAGGAGCCGCTTCGCCAGCCGATGGAGGTCGAGGTCGAAGGCATGGTCGTCGCGAGCTCGGCGGACGTGATCAGGGTGGTCGAGGACAAGTCGCCGGTGCGCTACTACTTTCCGCGCACCGACGTCCGCACGGACAAGCTCGAGCGTTCGCAGACCACGACCGAATGCCCGTTCAAGGGCACCGCGAGCTACTACAGCCTGAACGTGGGCGAGCGGCAGCTCGACGACGCGATCTGGTCGTATGAAGATCCGTACGACGAGCACCAGGCGCTGAAGGGCCGCATGGCTTTCTACGACGAGAAGTTTCCGGAGATCCATGTCCGTCCGAAGAGCTG
The DNA here is from genome assembly GCF_056399465.1 of Variovorax sp. 01N425. Lineage (NCBI taxonomy): Bacteria > Pseudomonadati > Pseudomonadota > Betaproteobacteria > Burkholderiales > Comamonadaceae > Variovorax > Variovorax sp. 01N425. The sequence continues at coordinate 21,908 of NZ_JBFTRJ010000024.1, forward strand.
AGCGAGCCGCCGGGTAGCGCTCTCGCATGTGCGGCAATATTTGCCGCACAACCCGCAGCGATGACCTTCCTTCACTCCAAGCCCGGAAAGGCCGTTCTCCGATGAACGAAGCGCTCGACACGCTGGCCGATGCAACGCTGCTGGGGCTGCCGGTGCCCGATCTGGCGCTGGCGGTGGCCGCCGCGCTTGCCGCCTACCTGGCGATGCGGCTGGTGCTGCGCTACATGATCGGGCGCATGCGCGACATCGCGCAGCACACGAGCAATCGCATCGACGACACGGTGGTCGAAGTGCTGGCCGGCACCAACCGCGCTTTCCTGGTGCTGGCCGCGCTGCTCGTCGGCGTGGGCATGCTCGAGCTGCCCGAGCGCTGGAACCAGCGCGTCGGGCAGCTGTGGTTCATTGCCATTGCGCTGCAGGCCGGCCTGCGGTTCACCCGGGCCATCGGCTTCGGGCTGCGCCGCTACGAGCAGCGCCACGCCTCCGCGAGCATGACGCAGGTCAGCGCATCGGCCACGCTGATGTCGTGGTCGATGCGCACCGTGCTGTGGGCGGTGATCCTGCTGGCGGTGCTGTCGAACCTGGGCGTCAACATCACCGCCTTCGTCGCCAGCCTGGGCGTGGGCGGCATTGCGATTGCGCTTGCGATGCAGAACATCCTGGGCGACCTGTTCGCCTCGCTGTCCATCGCGGTCGACAAGCCGTTCGAGGTGGGCGATGCGATCGGTGTCGGCGGTCTCTCGGGCACGGTGCAGCACGTGGGCCTCAAGACCACGCGGCTGCGCAGCCTGAGCGGCGAGCAGATCGTGATCGGCAACACCGACCTGCTCAAGCAGACCGTGAAGAACTATCGCCGCATGGACGAGCGCCGCATTGCCTTCAAGTTTGGCGTGAGCTACCGCAGCACGCCCGAACAGCTGGAGGCCATACCGGGCATCGTGAAGCGGTTGATCGAGTCGCGGCCGTCGCTGCGGCTGGACCGCGTGCACTTCCAGGCCTTCGGCGAGAGCTCGCTCGACTTCGAGGTCGTGTACTTCGTGACCACGCCGGACTACGGGCTCTACATGGACGAGCAGCAGCGCCTCAACCTGCAGATGATGCGTGAGTTCGCGCGGCTGGGCGTGGAGTTTGCGATTCCGGCGCGATCCCTGCACGTGCTGTCGCCCGAGGGCCGGCGCGCGGTGGCGAAGGAACTGGCCACTCAGGAAGAAGAGTAGGAACGCTGAAGGCCGTGCGCCACCGACGCCAGCAGGTCGTCCGGATGCAGCATGGCCGCGCGTGCCTTCTGTGCGGTTTCGTACTGGTGCAATGCGGCCTGCAGCCGCGGTGCCGTGGCCAGCGCGTGCCAGACCGGGGCCAGTGCGGCATGCGATGGCGCCTCGCCGCGTGCGAGCTGCTGCGCGAAGGCCAGGCTCGCGGGCTCGGCAAGCAGCACGGCCCTGGTTGCGGCGCCCAGCGGCTGCGGCAGGGCCTCGGGCGGTGCCGAGCAGCAATAGATCACGTGGGGCGGCAACAGGCGTCGGACCGGGCGCAGGCCCTGCAGCGAGGCGCCGGCGATGCGCTGCTCGCCGTCGGCCGATGCAAAGGCGTAGACCGCGTCGGCGTCGGCCTTCGCAAGGCGCCGCAGGCCGCGCAGCAGGCGCGGAAAGTCGGAGGTGGCCGCGGCGGGCGAGGCCTTGGTTTCGGCAAGGAGAACGAGGCTGGCGCCACCCGCATCGCCTCCGCGCACGATGGCGGCGTCCCACTCCTCCTTGGCCTTGCTCGCTTCTCCCGGAAAGCCGCGCGGCGTGCGAAGACCGCGTGCGACGCGGTAGGTGGCGGCTCCCTTCCAATGGCGGTTCAGCATGCCGGCGATCTCGCGGAAGGCCTCGACCGCGGCGTGTTCGGCGATCCGGCCCTGCTGCGCCGATGCGCGCCCTTCGGCGGCCGCGGCATCGCTGCCCGCGAGCGGTCCGCGCCGTTCGCACAGCGCCTGGTAGCGCTGCACGCTCTCACGCCGGAGCAGCTCGCTGCCGCGCACCAGCCGCCGCAGCGCGGGGCTTGCGTGGATCGCTTCCAGCGGCGCGCGGAAATTTCCGGGGCCGGGGAGTTCCTGCGCGAGCAGCTGCCCGATGGCCTCTGCCAGTTCCGCCCATGCGCCCGCGGCCGCAAGGCCGTGCAGCCGGGCCAGCGCGTCGCGCAGGGCGCCGGCCGCCTCGCGCCGCAGCTTGCCGGGATGCGCGATGGCATCGATAGCCATCCTGAGGGTGCGCCGATCGGCCGCGCGCTGCCGGGACAGCTGCACATGCTCATGCACCTGCGCGTCCTGCGCCTGCAGCATGGCGGCCTGGAACGCCGGGTCGCCGCGTTCGGGCGCGAGCGCCTCGCGGATCAACTGCGCCAGCGCGCGGGTGAAAAGCGCCTGGATGCCTGGTGCGGGCCCGGTGCGCGCGGCCTCGATCGCAAAGGCGAGCGTGGCCTGCGTGCCGCCCGCCACGGCCGTCTCGGCATCGGCCGGCAGAGGAGGCAGGCGATACCGGCGCGGTGCCGCGCGCAAGGCGGCCAGGAGAACGGCGTCGAGGTGCTGTTGTTGCGGTTGCTGCAAATCCATTCGAATCCTGCGGCTGGATGTTCCGATGGCGGCCCGCGGCGGGCATGCCGATTGCCTGCCACTCTGCCATGGACAACACTGAAAAAGCGCAATGGAACCGCAAGCTCGACGAGCGGGCGGCCGAACTCGAAAGCGAACTGAGAGCCGCCAAGGCCGACGAGGACGAGGCGCCCACCCGCACCCCGCACATCCAGGTGCCGGACACGGTGGACGCGGCCGAGGAGCGGCTGCGCGGCGCGCTCCGGGGCGCGGAAGTGGAGCGCGACGTGTCCGAGCTGCGGGACATCGAGGCCGCGCGCGAGCGCCTGCGCACCGGCGAGTTCGGAACCTGCATCGATTGCGGCGTGCAGATTCCGCTCGATCGACTCGAGGCCATGCCGGCCTCGGCGCGCTGCCTCGAATGCCAGCAGCGCCATGAGCGCACGCATCCGATCGAAATCCGCATTCCCCCCGCCCTGTGAGCGCGGGCACTCAGAGCCGCCCTGTTCATTGCAGGCAGGGTGACAGCACCCAGGCCGCGAACCATTGCGCCGCCACCAGCAGCGTGAAAAGTGCGCCCATGCCGGTGGCCAGCGCCGCGAGAAAGCGCTGGCGCACGGCGGGCGCCGCCGCGTCGCTGTCCAGCGTACCGCCGGCCTGTACGCCGCTGCCCAGGCGCCGCCATTCGCCGCCCGCGAGCAGCGTGGGCGCGAGGCAGCCCAGCAGCGCGCCGATGCTCAGCGCATGCAGCAGCAGCGTCGTCTGCAGGGTGCAGGCCTGGGGAACCGCGGCATACGCGAGCGTCTGGCAGAGCAGCGCGAAGGCGGGCACCACGAGCAGCGCGAGCCATGTCTTCGAGGCGTGCAGCTTGGTCATGTCCCGTTCTCCCTCGATTCAATGAAGGCGCGGCACGCCATAGATCACCGCGTAGATCGGCAGCCAGGAGAACACGACGAAGTACCAGTACAGCGCGTTCTCGCTCACGTCGACGAAGCGCTGGCCTTCCATCGGGCCGGTGAACAGCAGCACGTCCAGCACGGCCGTGTCGTAGGTGTCGGTGAGCAGGTGCACCGTGTGCAGCCCGAGCAGCGTCCACACGACCGAGCCGTAGGCGTTGTGGTCCCAGCGCGTGTGCAGCGCCGCAAACTCGAAGCCCCGCAGCACCAGGAAGGCCAGCGCGAACAGCAGGCACACCAGCAGCCAGCCGCGCGTGCGCACCAGGTCGCGGGCTTCGGCCGCGCGCTTGGCCTTCTGGTTCGGCCAGATGCTTGCGAGCAGGATCAGCGTGTTGGCCGACCCCCACAGCAGGTCGGGCGGCGGTGCGCCGAGGGGCCAGCTGTCCGCCTGGCTGCGCAGGTACAGGTAGGCGCCGATGGCGATTGCGAAGATCGTGCCCTCGATCGCGATCAGGCCGAAGGTGCCCCACCACATCAGGCTGCGGTGGCCGAAGGCATAGCTCGGCAGGGCCGAGACGTCGAGCTCGCGCCGTGGCGCCGTCATGGCCCCTGCTCCAGGCGAAGGTGCACCGCGGTTTCCGCGCGCCGGGGCCAGAACCAGGCCGTGAGCGCGATCGCGATCGGGATGCCGCCCCACACCACGGCCCACGGCGTGAAGATGGAGCCGATGAACAGCACCGTGACGGCCAGTGCGCTGACCAGCGGCCAGATGGTCGGGTCGGGGAAGTTGACGCGCAGGTCGGGCCGCGCATCGAGCACGGTGGTGGCGAGCAGCTCGCGCGTATGGGCCGCGAGACCGCCCACGTGCGTGAAGGGCGGTGGCCTGCCGTCGGCCGCGGCGCGCGGCGGCTCCCAGAGCGGATCGCGGCCGTGCACCACCGGAATCGCGTGGAAGTTGCATGGCGGCGGCGGCGACTCGGTGGCCCATTCGAGCGTACCGGCGCCCCAGGGGTTGGGGCCCGCGGGCGCGCCGCGGCGCAGGCTGCGCAGCGCGTTCACCACGAACAGCAGCGCCGACAGCGCGATGATCCAGGAACCGAGGGTCGCGACCAGGTTCAGCGTGTCCCAGCCCAGGCCCGCCTGGTAGGTGTAGACCCGGCGCGGCATGCCCCGGAGGCCGAGCAGGTGCATCGGGAAGAAGGTCACGTTGAAGCCGACGAAGAAGAGCCAGAAGTTCCAGCGCCCGAGGCGCTCGCTCATGAGCCGGCCGGTGATCTTGGGATACCAGTAGTAGAAGGCGCCGAACAGCGGGAACACCGCGCCGCCGATCAGCACGTAATGCAGGTGCGCCACCACGAAGTAGCTGTCGTGCACCTGCAGGTCCAGCGGCACCGAGGCCAGCATGATGCCGGTCAGGCCGCCCAGCACGAGGATGAAGAAGAAACCGAGCGCGAAGAGCAGCGGCGTCTTGAAGTCGAGCCGGCCGCTGCACAGCGTGGCGATCCAGCAGAAGATCTGCACGGCCGAGGGAACGGCGATCAGCATGCTCGCCGCGGTGAAGAAGCTCTTGCCGAGCTCCGGCAGGTTGACCGCGAACATGTGGTGCACCCACAGCCCGAAGGCCAGGAAGGCGGTGGCGATCAGCGCCAGCACCATGGCGGTGTAGCCGAAGATCGGCCGCCGCGCGAAGGTCGGGATGATGGCCGAGAGAAAGCCCAGGCCGGGCAGGAAGATCAGGTAGACCTCGGGGTGGCCGAAGAACCAGAACAGGTGCTGCCAGAGCACCGCGTCGCCGCCCTCGGCCGGGTTGTAGAAGTGCGTGCCGACCAGCCGGTCCGTGATCAGCGTGGTGCTCGCCAGCATCACCGCAGGCATCGCGAACAGCACCATGAAGGCCGTCACCAGCATGGCCCAGGCGAACAGCGGAATGCGGTTGAGCGCCATGCCCGGCGCGCGCAGCTTGAACACGGTGGTGATCACCACGATGGCCTCCAGCAGCGCCGACAGCTCGGTGAAGGTGATCATCTGGGCCCAGAAGTCGGTGCGCTTGCCGGGCGAATAGTCGGGCCCCGCGAGCGGCACGTACGAGAACCAGCCCACGTCGGGCGCGGCGCCCAGCGCGAACACCGCGTAGAGCATCAGCCCGCCGAACAGGAAGATCCAGTAGGCGAAGGCGTTCAGGCGCGGAAAGGCGACGCTGCGCGTGCCCAGCATCAGGGGCAGCAGGTACACGGCCACGGCCTGCATCACCGGCACGGCGAAGAGGAACATCATGGTCGAGCCGTGCATCGTGAACAGCTGGTTGTAGAGGTCGGGCCCGACCAGCCGCGCGCCGGGCCGCGCGAGCTGCAGCCGCATCACGAACGCGAGCAGCCCGCCCGCCACGAAGAAGCAGAAGGTGGTGACGATGAAGCGGCGCGCGATCGCCTTGTGGTTGACGGCGGCCAGCCAGCCGAGCAGCCCGGGCGGATCGCGCCAGGTGGCGTCCAGCGCGGCGGCTTCGGGCGAGCCGGGGCCGGGGCCGTCCTTCAGGTGCGGCGGGGCGGGGGTGCGGCCGGGTTGCTGCTGCATGGCGCGTTCGTCGTTCATCAGCGCAGGGTCTGCAGGTAGCCGACCAGCGCGTCCATGTCTTCGGACGAGAGCCGGGTGGCGGGCATGTAGGTGCCGGGCTTGACCTGCTGCGGATCGGCGATCCAGCGCCGCAGGTCTTCCGGCGTGTTGGCCAGGCTGCCCGCGGCCAGCGTGCTGCGGCTTGCCAGGTGCGTGAGGTTCGGCCCGCGCACGGCCTGCGCCGAGGTGCCGTCGATGGCGTGGCACATCGCGCAGCTCGAACGCATGAAAATTTCGCGGCCGCGCAGCAGCTGGCCTTCTGCGGGTTCGCCGGCCGTGCGGCGCTGCGCCGCGGCCCAGGCCGCATAGCGCTCGGGCGGCTCGGCCAGCACGAAGAAGGCCATCAGCGCATGCTGCGAGCCGCAGAACTCGGCGCACTGGCCGCGGTAGATGCCGTCGCGGTCGGCGCGGAAATTCAGGGTGGCGGTGCGGCCCGGGATCAGGTCCTTCTTGCCCGCGAGGCTCGGCACCCAGAAGCTGTGGATCACGTCGTCGGCCTTGAGCGTGACGATCACGGGCCGGCCGGTCGGCACATGGATCTCGTTGGCGGTCATGAAGCTGTCGGCCACCTGCGGCTCCACGTAGCGCACCTCCCACCACCACTGGTGGGCCGTCACCTCGAGCCGCAGCGCGCCGTCGGTGGACAGCCGCGCGAGCGCGCGGTCGGTGAAGATGCTGGCCGCGATGAGCGCGAGCAGCAGCAGCGTGGAGGCCGCCACGGCCGCGATCACGCTGCGCCGGCGGCCGGGCTCGGGCCGGCCCAGGGACGACAGGTCCGGCGCGCTTTCCGCACCCGCGCGCTGCGCGCGCAGCAGCGCGACGAGCAGCGCCGCCAGCACGGCTGCGAAGACCACCGTGCACACCGCCAGCGTCAGCGTCCACAGCGCATGCACATGGCCCGCCTGCGGGCCGAAAGGGGCGAGCACGTCGTGCAGTGCGTCCATCATCATTTCGCTCCCGGGCGCGCGGGTTCGCGGTCGCGCGCGGCTTCCGGTTCGTTGGCCTGCAGGGCATCGGCGCGGCCGGGGGCCGTGTCCTTGTGCAGTTGGCCGCTCATCGAGCGCACATAGGCGGTGAGCTGCCACACCTGGTCCTCGCTCAGGTGCCCGCCGAACGAAGGCATGCCGTTGGGCCGCCCCTGCATGATGGTGCTGAAGACCTGCGCCGGCTCGCTGCCGTAGCGCCACTGGTCGTCGATGAGCGCGGGCCCCATGCCGCCGCCGCCCTGCGCGTGGCAGCCGGCGCAGTTGTACCAGCGGTACAGGCGCTTGCCCTGCGCCACGTTGTAGGCGTTGTCTTCGTAGCCTTCGCCGTTGCCCACCGGCAGGCGCACCGGATCGCTGCGCGCCTCGGCCGGCTGCAGCGCGCTGGTCCTCGGTGCTTCGGGGCGCGGCGCCGCGCGGTTGTCGGGCGGCGTCTCGAAGCGGCGCATCTCGCGCTCGCAGGCGCACAGCGCCAGGCTCGATGCGAGCGCGAGCACCGCGGTGCCGGCCATCCGCAGCGGCGGCGTTCTCATGGCGGCTCCCCGTTCGAGACGGGAAGGCGCGGCACCGCATAGGCATCGAGGATGCGGCCGATGTCGGCGCCGCGCCGCAGCAGGAAATCGTCGAGCCGCGCCTTCATCGCGCGATCGTCCTTGCGCACGCCCATCGCAATCGAGAAGCTGAAAGGCAGGTCCGGATCGCCGGGCGCCGCGGCCGGCGTGAGCCGCAGCGCCGGTGTGGCGCGGGCCGCGAAGTAGCCCGCCTGCGGCCCCCAGACCACGGCCGCATCGAGCTCGCCCTGCGCCACCGCCTCCACCATGCGCTGCGCGGGCGGCCCGTCGCCGGACACGGTGAAGCCGACCACGTTGCGCACCGCGTCGTGCCGCGCCAGCACATGGCCCGGCGGCGTCGCGGCCAGGTCGTTGCCCACCAGCTGCACGCCGATGCGCAGCGCGGGCAGGCGGGCATCGTCGAAGGAGCGCAGCGCATCGGCCATCTCGGCCCGCGCCCCGGGCTGCACGAACACATAGCTCGAGCGGTAGTAGGGCCTCGTGGCCAGCACGCGCTCGTCGCCCGCGGGCACGCCGATGATCACGTCGCAGGCATGGGCGCCGAGCGTCTTGCGCACGAAGCCGCGCCGGTCGGGCAGCCATGCGTACTGCAGCGGCAGACCCAGGTCGTCGGCCAGCAGGCGTGCGATGCGGTTCTCGAAGCCGCTCTGATCCTCGCGCGAGTAGGGCAGGTTGTCGGGCTCCGCGCAGACGCGCAATGCGGCGGCTGGCTCCTGCGCGCCGGCACGGGGCAGCGCACCCGCCAGCGCGAGCAGGAGGGCAGCGCAGGCGGCGCGCGCGAAGTCAGTCCGGCAGCTTGAAGGCATACAGCTTGCCGCCCTTGCGCGTGGCCGCGGGCAGGTCCCTCATGGCGTTGGCGAAACCCAGCGCAGCGGTGCCGTCGCGCGCGTCCAGGTCGCCCGAAACCACCGCGCCCGCCCAGCCGCCGACGCCCGACAGCACGGCCACGTACTGCCTGCCGTCGGGTCCGCGGTAGGACACCGGCTGGCCGATGATCCCGGAGTCGGTCCGGTACTGCCACAGCAGTGCGCCCGTATGTGCATCGAGGGCCTTGAACCAGCCGTCCATCGTGCCGTAGAAGACCACGTCGCCCGCGGTCGCGAGCGCGCCGCTCCAGACCGGGAAATTCTCTTCCTTCGTCCACGCGGCCTTGCCGGCGGCCGGGTCCCATGCGGTGAAGCGGCCGCGCTGGCCGCCGGGCCCCGCGTACATGCGCGCATCGGTGCCCACATACGGCGTGCCCGCGATGTAGCTGACCTGGGAGGACTGGCTGTCCTGGCACAGGTTCTGGTGCGGGATGTAGACCAGCCGCGTGCGCGGCGAGTACGCCGAAGGCTGCCAGTCCTTGCCGCCGGGCGAGGCCGGGCAGATCCCGCGGATGGTCTTGCCGACCTTCGGCTCCCTGGCCGGGTCCTGGCGCAGGCGGCCGGTCTGCAGGTCCACGCCCAGGGAGGTCGTCACCTTCACGAAGGGCCGGGCCGACAGCACCTCGCCGCTCGCGCGGTCGAGCAGGTAGACGTGGCCGTTGCGGTCGGGGTGGACCAGCACCTTGCGCGGCTTGCCGCCCACTTCGGCGTCGACCAGGATGTTCTCGTTCACGCCGTCGTAGTCGTGCAGGTCGTGCGGGCTGAACTGGTAGAACCAGACCGCCTCGCCGGTGTCCGGGCGGCGCGCGAAGATCCCGGCGGTCCAGCGGTTGTCGCCCGGCCGCTGCTCGGGATTCCATGGCCCCGGGTTCCCGGTGCCGTAGTAGACGAGGTCGAGCTCGGGGTCGTAGGAGATCCAGCCCCATGCGTTGCCGCCGCCGATCTTCCAGGCCTCGGGCGGCCAGGAACTCACGCCCAGGTCCTTGCCGCGGTCCTGCGCATAGAAGGGCTTGAACTGCGGGCCGATCAGCACGTCGCTGTCCGGCCCCGTGCTCCATGCGCGCCACACGGTCTTGCCGGTGGCGGCGTCGAGAGCGGCAAGCCAGCCGCGCACGCCGAACTCGCCGCCGCTGTTGCCCACCAGCACCTTGTTCCTGACCACCAGCGGCGCCATCGTCATGGTCTCGCCGCTGCGGATGTCGCCGAGCTTCGCGCGCCAGAGCTCGGCGCCGCTTGCCGCGTCGACCGCGAGGGTCTGGTTGTCCAGCGTGTTGAAGAAGATGCGGCCGTCCGCATAGGCGGCGCCGCGGTTGACCTGGTCGCAGCAGGCCACGCCCTGTGAGCCGGCCTCGGGCCTGGGCTCGAACTTCCACTTGAGCGGCGCGCCGGGCTTGGCGAGGTCGAGCGCGAAGAGCGTGTTGGGGTAGGGGCCCACGATGTACATCGTGCCGCCCACCACCAGCGGCGCGGCCTCGTGCCCGCGCACCACGCCGGTGGAAAAGGTGAAGGCCGGCTGCAGCTTCGCGGCGTTGGCGCTCGTGATCTCGGCCAGCGGGCTGAAGCGCGTGCCCGCATGGTCGCGCGCGGCCATGGTCCATTCGCCGTCACCGCCGCCGTGCGGCATGCCGTCGGCCGGCGCGGGCTGCGCGAGCGCGAGCGAGGCCGGCAAGAGGCTGCTCAGCAGCAGCAGGCCGGCCCATCCGGCGCGGCGCTTCTTCTTGGTGTGTTTCTGGCTTCGCATCGACCGTGAGTCCGGCATGAGGGCCTCAGCAAATTAGCAAGGCAAGGACCGCCAGTTGTAGGGCGGCAAGCCGACTTCGCCGTCGGCAACGGCTGATGCACTGGCTACCTCGGCGGCATGGCGCCCGGTGCCGTGCGCGCGGGGCCGCCCTGCAGCAGCCGCGCCGCCGCGACCAGCGCCACCACCAGGTAGGCCAGGCCGGCCGGCACCCACATGATGAGTCCGCCCAGGCGCTGGTCCTCGAGCAGGTCGAAGCCCAGCGCGGGCGTGGCGGTGCCGTAGGCCGGATACCAGGGCACGGTCGAGAAGGTCAGCAGCGCGCCGAGGGCGCCGGTGTGCACCATGGTCGTGAAGAGATACAGCATCGAGCCGCCGTGCCCGGCGCGCGAAGCGCCGGCGAGCGGCGGCCACCAGAACAGCAGCGCCGTCGCAAGAAAGCTCGCATGCTGCAGGCTGTGCACGGCCTGGCTGCGCAGCGCCGCCTCGAAGAACAGCGGCAGGTGCCAGGCCCAGAGCGCGAGGCCGTGCAGGGCCCAGGCGACCGGCGCACAGGTCAGCACTTCCCAGGCGGCGGCCAGCGCGGGCTGCCGCACCAGGCGCGTGGTTCGCATGCGCCACGGCGCCGGCAGTGCCCAGGTCCAGACCGCCAACGGCCGGCCGATCACCAGCAGCGGCGCGGCCAGGATCATGAGCACCTCGTGCTGCACCATGTGCGCGGAAAACAGATAGCCCCCGAGCGCATCGAGCGGCGAGACCAGCGCCAGCACCAGCGCGAGCCAGCCCGCGCCGAACGAAGCCGCGCGCCGCATGCCGACCCCGCGGCCCGCGCCGGCCTTGCGCCACAGGCGCAGCAGGCCGGCCAGGTAGAGCAGCAGGCTCGCGCCCAGGCAGGCCAGCACCCAGGGCTCCAGGCTCCAGCCGAGGGCGGGCACGGCCGTCGCCGGCTCCGGCGCGTGCGCGCTGGCCAGCGGCGCCGTCAGCAGCAACAGCAGCAACAGCAGCAGCAATGCAGCACGGGCGCGGCATGCGCGCCGTGTGGAAGGCCGGGAGCCGGCCGGCGGCGTCATGGCTTGCATGGCCTCAGTCTGAGCCAACTGCGCCAAGGCTGCTTGCTCGACGCGGGACACGAGGGGTAAAAAAAGGGGCTTGAAACCGGTCGGGCCAACCCTCAGATGTGCGCCGGAGGCTGTGCCGCCTCCATTCTTCGCCTTGTTCCTTGTTCATTCATTCCCTTTCGAGGAGATTGTCTTGACGATGAAGATCGCGCAGATCGCGCCCCTGTACGAAGCCGTTCCGCCGCGGCTCTATGGCGGCACCGAACGGGTCGTTGCCCACCTGGCCAATGCGCTGGTGGACCAGGGCCACGAGGTCACGCTGTTCGCCTCCGCGGACACGCAGACCCGGGCCCGCCTGGCGCCCATGCGGGCCCAGGCCCTGCGGCTGGACCCGGCGCCGCTGAAGTCCGACCTGGCCAGCCACCTCTGCATGCTCCACGAAGTGCGACGACGAGCGCACGAGTTCGACGTGCTGCATTTCCACGTCGACCTGCTGCACTTTCCCTTCTTCGAGGACATGGCCGGCCGCACCCTCACCACGCTGCACGGGCGCCTGGACATCGCGGACCTGCCCGGCGCGTACATGCGCTGGAACCAGTTTCCGCTGGTCTCCATCTCGCGCCACCAGCGCAAGCCGCTGCCCTTTGCCAACTGGCTCGCGACCATTCCGCATGGACTCGAAGAGACGCCCTACGCCTTCGAGCCGAACCCCGGCGGCTACCTGGCCTTCCTTGGCCGCATCTCGCCCGAGAAGCGGCCCGACCGCGCCATCGAGATCGCCAGGCGCGCGGGGCTGCCGCTGAAGATCGCGGCCAAGGTCGACGCGGCGGACGCGACCTACTTCGCGCAGAAGATCCGGCCGCTGCTGGACGATCCGCTGGTCGAGTTCATCGGCGAGATCGGCGACGCCGACAAGGCCGCGTTCCTGGGCGGCGCGCGCGCGCTGCTGTTCCCGATCGACTGGCCCGAGCCCTTCGGCCTGGTGATGATCGAGGCCATGGCCTGCGGCACGCCGGTGATCGGCTGGCGCTGCGGCTCGGTGCCCGAGGTGATCGAGCATGGCGTGAGCGGGCTCATCGTCGAGGACGAGGCGCAGGCCGTCGAGGCGGTGCACGCCATCGGCGCGCTCGACCGCCGCCGCGTGCGGCAGGCCTTCGAGCGGCGCTACTCGGCCCAGGCCATGGCCAGCGCCTATGTCGAGCAGTACGCGCGCCTGGCCGGCGGCGGCGCGCTCCTGCCGCAGGAGCCGCACGAGCCCCTCTACCGCGAGGCCGCCTGAACATGAACATGAGCACCGAAGTACCTGCCACCGAGCAGGCCGAGCCAGCGCCCGAGCGCGCGGTGCAGCATGCCTTCGTGCTCAAGGAGGGCGACACCTACTTCGTGATGGACGGCCACGGCGACGTGGGCGGCGGCGTGGACGGGCTCTTCCACGACGACACGCGCATGCTGTCGACCTTCGTGCTCCGGCTGGGCGGCGCGCGGCCACCGCTTTTGTCCAGCGGCGTGAGCCACGACAACGTCTTCTTCATTGCGAACCTCACCAACCGTCCGCTGCCGGTGCTCGGATCGACGTCGATGCCGCAGGGCGTGATCCATCTGGAGCGCAAGCGCTTTCTCTGGGGTGCGCGGCTGTTCGAGCGCATCCGGCTGGTCAACTACGGCGACCAGCCCGCGCAGGCGCCGCTCACGTTGCAGTTCGGCGCCGACTTCCGCGACATGTTCGAGGTGCGCGGCCAGCGGCGCGCGCGGCGCGGCGAGATCGGCCCGCCCGAGGTCGGTGCGCAGGGCGTGGTGCTGCGCTACCAGGGACTGGACACCGTCACGCGGCTGGCCTGCATCGATTTTTCCGAGGCGCCGCAGCGCCTGGACGCGGGCACCGCCGCATTCGCCGTGCCGCTGGCCGCGCGCGGCCACTGGACGCTCTACCTGGAGGTGGGCACGGCACCCGCGCGGCCCGGCGCCCAGCGCTTCCGCGAGGCCAGCGTGCTCGCGCGCTGGCGCATGCGCCAGCGGCAACGGCGCGGCTCGCGGCTGCACGCCTCGGGGCGCCTGTTCCAGGCCTGGCTCGACCGCTCGCGCGCCGACCTCGCGCTGCTCACCACCGACCTGCCCACCGGCCCCTATCCCTATGCGGGCATCCCGTGGTTCTCGACGCCGTTCGGGCGCGACGCCATCGTCACGGCCTTCCAGACGCTGTGGATCGACCCGAGGCTGGCGCAGGGCGTGCTCGAATTCCTGGCGGCGCGGCAGGCGCACCAGACCTCGAGCTTCCGCGATGCGGAGCCCGGAAAGATCATGCACGAGACCCGCAAGGGCGAGATGGCCGCCGTCGACGAACTGCCCTTCGGCCAGTACTACGGCGGCGTCGACACCACGCCGCTGTTCGTGGCGCTGGCCGGCGCCTATGCACGGCGCACCGGCGACCGCGCCACCATCGACCGCATCTGGCCCGCGCTCGGCGCGGCCTGCGAATGGATGGAGCGGAACATGGCGCGCCACCCCGACGGCCTGCTCGCCTACCAGCGCGGCGAAGCCAGCGGCCTGGTCAACCAGGGCTGGAAGGACAGCCACGATTCCATCTTCCACGCCGACGGCCGCACGCCCGAGGGGCCGATCGCGCTGGTGGAGGTCCAGGGCTATGCCTATGCGGCCTTCCTTGCGATGTCGGCCATGGCCGAGTGGCGCGGCGACGCCGGCGCGAGCCGCTGGCGCCAGCGTGCGGCGGCCATGCGCCTCTCGGTCGAGAGCCGGTTCTGGCTCGACGACCTGGGCTTCTATGCGCTGGCCATCGACGGTGCCAACCAGCCTTGCCGCGTGCGCGCTTCCAATGCGGGCCACCTGCTGTTCGCCGGCCTGCCGAGCGCGGAGCGGGCCCAGGCCGTGGGCCGCCAGCTGCTGTCGTCGGCCTTCGCATCGGGCTGGGGCGTCCGCACCCTGCCGGCGGAGGCGGTGCGCTTCAATCCGATGTCCTATCACAACGGATCGGTGTGGCCGCACGACGCGGCCCTGTGCGCGGCCGGCCTCGCGCGCTACGGCGAGCGCGACGGCGTGGTGCGCATCCTGGACAACCTGTTCGAGTCGGCCACGCACTTCGGCATGCGGCTGCCGGAACTGTTCTGCGGCTTCGACCGCGAGCCGGGCCAGTCGCCCGTGGCCTATCCGGTGGCATGCCTGCCGCAGGCCTGGGCCGCGGGCTCGGTGTTCATGCTGCTGCAGGCCTGCCTGGGCCTGCAGGTGGACGGCATCCGGCGCGAGGTGAAGATCGTGCAGCCGCGGCTGCCGGCCGACATCGACCAGCTGCACGTGCAGCGGCTGCAGGTGGGCCACGCGCGGGTGGACCTGCATTTCCAGCGGCTCGAGGAGCGCATCGTCGTGGTCGCGCAAACGGCGCCCGGCACGCCCGGCGTCCAGGTCAACCTGCAGCTCTAGCGCGGCGGCCCGCGGCGGGCTGGCATGACATTTCTGAGCGCATCGGCGCCGCGGGTTGACACTGAATGTCATCCGCGGCGCGGCCTGCCGCACCTTCGCGGTGCCGCCCGTGTCCTGCGCTGCGATTCGGTGAATAGGAAAGAATGCATCCGCCGATTGGGCATGCATGTTGCGGTAACGAGGTTTAACAAAACTCGATCCCGACATGCATCAGTCACAAAGCGAAAACAACGACAGCCATCCCCTGGACCGCCGCGCATTCTGCGTGGGCGCCGTGAGCCTCGCGGCCCTCGGCACCGCCGCGTGCGGAGGAGGGGGAGGTGGTGGCGGCGGCGTGGCGGGCGGCTTCGGCGCGCTGGGCGGCGGTGCGCCGCAGGCGGATGCATCGGCACCGGCGGCGGCCCCGCCAGCCGCGCCCGATGCACCCGCGGCGCCCGATGCGGCGCCCCCCGCACCGCAGGCGCGCAAGTTCGTGCACCCCGGCCTGCTGCACACCGAGGCCGACTTCGAGCGCATGCGCCAGAAGGTCGCGGCCAATGCGCAGCCCTGGGTCGCCGGCTGGAACGCGCTCACGTCCAATGGCCGTTCGCAGCTCGGCGCCAAGCCGCGGCCGCTGGCCACGGTGATTCGGGGGGACGTCCCGGGCCAGAACTTCGCGCAGTTCTACATCGACGTCGCGCGCGCCTACCAGCTCGCGCTGCGCTGGAAGGTTTCTCAGGACACGCGCTATGCCGACCTTGCCGTGGTCTTCCTGAACGAGTGGTCCTCCACGCTGAAAGAGGTCACGGGCAATGCCGACCGCTTCCTTGCGGCGGGCATCTACGGCCAGCAGTTCGCGAATGCGGCCGAGATCATGCGCTCCTATCCGGGATGGGCGGCCAGCGATTTCGCGCGCTTCCAGAACATGATGCTCACGGTGTTCTATCCGCTCAACCACGACTTCCTCGACAGGCACAACGGTGCGGTGATCACCAACTACTGGGCCAACTGGGACCAGTGCGCAATGGGCTCGATCCTGGCCATCGGCGTGCTGTGCGACCGGCCAGACCTCTACGACGAGGCGATCAGCTACTACAAGGCGGGCCAGGGCAATGGCGCCGGCCTGCAGGCGGTCTACCACGTGCATCCCGGCTACCTCGGCCAGTGGCAGGAGAGCGGCCGCGACCAAGGGCACTGCACGCTGGGCATCGGCCTGGCGGGCGCCTTCTGCGAGATGGCGTGGAACCAGGGCGACGACATCTACGGCTACGAGAACAACCGCTTCCTTGCCGGCGCCGAGTACGTGGCCAAGTCCAATCTGCAGGACGGCGCCGGCAACTTCTACACCGTGCCCTTTCTCACCAGCACCAACCGGCAGGGAACGAAGACCGTGCTGGGGGACGGCCTCGGCCACCGGCGCGGCATCTGGGAAAGCGTCTACAACCACTATGCGAACCGGCTGGGCATCGCCACGCCCTACACCGCGCTGCAGGCCGAGCAGATGCGGCCCGAGCTGGACGGCAGCAACGGCGACCAGCTCGGCTTCGGCACGCTCACCTACACGCGCGATCCGATCGCGACGCCGCTGCGGCCGAGCGGGCTCACCGCGCGCGTGCATGGACCGCAGGTCGAGCTCTCATGGTGGGGCTGCACCGGCGCGCTGAGCTATTCGGTCAAGCGCGCCACCATGGCGGGCGGCCCCTATGCCACGGTGGCCACGGGCATCAGCGATACGCTGACTTTCACCGACAGCACCGTCGCGCCCGGCGTGGTGTACCACTACGCGGTGGTGGCGCTGACCGCGGCCGGAGAAAGCAAGCCCTCCGACGAGGCCCGCGCCGCCATCAAGGCCGAGCTGCTGTTGCAGCGCGACTTCAGCGAGACGCAGGCGGCCGCCGACTATGCCGAGCTCCCCGTGGGCGTGGTCAAGGACGTGGCCGACTTCACCGTCGCATGCCGCGTGTTCCTGGACGAGATCTCGACCTGGGCGCGCGTCTTCGACTTCGGCTCCGGCGAGCGCCGCTACATGATGCTCACGCCGCGCAGCGACACCGGCAAGGTGCGCTACGCCATCTCGCCGGTCCACGGCTACAACATGCAGATGATCGAAGGCGCGTCGCCGCTGCCGACCGGCCGCTGGGTGCATGTGGCGGTGACCCTGTCCGGCACGCTCGGCACGCTGTACATCGACGGCGCGGTGGCCGGCAGCAATGCGCAGATGAGCTTCGCACCCTGCGAGCTCGGCGAGACCACGCGGAACCTGCTCGGGCGTTCGCAGTATCCCAACGACCCGCCGCTGCGCGGTCGCCTCGGCGATTTCCGCATCTACCAGGGCGCGCTGGGCGCCGCGGAGATTGCGGCGCTGGTCTAGGGCCGAACGCTGGAGCGCTACACCGCGCCGTGCGCCTCCACGTAGAGCGCATAGAGCGAATGGCTGCTCGCCATGTAGAGGCGGTTGCGCTTGGGCCCGCCGAACTCCAGGTTGGCGCAGCGCTCGGGAAGGCGGATGAAGCCGATCGGCTTGCCGTCGCGGTTGAAGACCTTCACGCCGTCCATCTCTTCGGATTTCCCGAGCGGCAGGTGGGCCTTCAGGCCGCCGCCCACGTCGGTGGGCTCGGGCGCGAACGCGCCGTTGAAGCCCCATCCGCACCAGAGGTTGCCGTCGCGGTCGACACGGAATCCGTCGAGCGCGCCGGGGCCGTCCGCATCGATGAGCTTGGTCTTGTTCGACACGCTGGCGCCATCGGCGGCAACGTCGTAGCTCCAGATGCTGCGGTTGGGCGTGCCCTTCCACTCGACCACGTAGAGCTTCTTCTCGTCCGGCGAGAACGCGAGCCCGTTCGGGTTCACCAGGTCTGTGATGACGGCGCTGAGCTTGCCATCGCTCGCGATGCGGTAGACATTAGTGGTGGCCTGCTCCGGCGTGGCCTTCGATCCTTCCCACTCGCCGTTGATGCCGAAGGTCGGGTCGGTGAACCACACGCTGTCGTCCGACTTCACGACCACGTCGTTGGGCGCGTTGAGCTTCTTGCCCTCGTAGCTGTCGGCCAGCACGGTGATGCGGCCGTTCTTCTCGGTGCGCACCACGCGGCGCGTGACCGAATGCTCGCAGGTGACGAGGCGGCCCTGGCGGTCGCGCGTGTTGCCGTTGGCATAGTTGGCGTTCTGCTTGTGCACCGTGAACTTGCCGGTCTTCTCGTCGTACTTCATGAGCCGGTTGTTCGGAATGTCGCTGCACAGCAGGTAGCCGCCCTCCGGAAAGTACACCGGCCCCTCGGCCCAGCGCATGCCGGTGCCCAGCTGCTCGACGGTGCTGCTGTAGATGCGGTACTTGGCAAAGCTCGGGTCCAGGATCAGCACCGAAGGGTCCGGGTAGCGCTGGTGGGGCTTGAAGTCGAAGGACTGCGCATTGGCCAGCCCGGCGAAGGCGGCCAGTCCGGAGCCCGCGGCATTCTTCAGGAAGCGGCGGCGAGGCTCGAGGGCTTTGTTCTGCATCTGTAGATCTCCTTTGTCGTCGTTGCGGAAAACCGGCGGACGCCGATCTTACGTACCCGCCGCGCGCGGCCGGGCCCTTCGCAGCGGCGAAGTGCGACATGGCTTACTTGTGGTCCCCGAGACTGCCGACACGGCCCGCCCGCCGCCCGCCTAAGCTGGAACCTGCAGCGGGCCTTCGCTGCAGAAGGGACATGCGATGACTCAGGTTCATGAAGTGATGACGCGCGGCGTGCGCACGGTGGCGCCGGGCGACACCATCGTGCAGGCCGCCAAGGCCCTGGAAGAACTCGAAGTGGGCGTGCTGCCGGTGTGCGACGGCAGCCGGCTGGTCGGCGTGGTGACCGACCGCGACATTGCCGTGCGCGGCGTGGCCCGCGAGATCGACCTTGGCGCATCGCCGGTCAAGCAGATCATGACCGCCGACGCGTACTGGTGCTATGCCGACGACACGGTCGACGAGGCGCTCAGCCAGATGAGCGCGGTGCAGATCCGCAGGCTTCCGGTGGTCGACCGCGACAAGCGCCTCGTGGGCATCCTGTCGCTGGGCGACGTGGCGGCCAAGGGCGAGGCCGGCGCGGCGGCCGATCCGCTCGGAAAGATATCGGAGCCCGCGCGGCCCAGGCACCTGTAGCACGGGCCAACAGGCAGCTTCGCTCAGGCGCTCTGCGCCTGCGGCTGGCCGGAGGCGCGCCGACGGATTTCGCTGTGCAGCGCGCGCTGTCCCGCGGCCAGCGCGGCTTCGTAGGTGTCCGCCGGATCGAAGGCGTCGCGGAGCACCTTGGGGTTCGCTCCGTTCGCATCCGTTTCGAGCAGGCGCCAGACAAATGATCCGAGGGCTGGCTCCTCGATGATGAGTTCGATGGGCTGTGTCATCCGGCCAACTTGCATGAACCCGCGCCAAATGTATGTAGGCGGAGTTCGAATGCTGCCGGCCCGGTGCCCCATGGGACTGGCGCCTCAGCCCGGCCTGCCGCCCGCGCCCTCGGCTCTCAGCCGCAATGCATTGGTGATGACCGACGCCGAGCTCAGGCTCATCGCCAGCGCCGCGATCATCGGCGACAGCAGCCAGCCCGTGAACGGGAACAGCACGCCCGCGGCCAGCGGCACACCGAGCGCGTTGTAGACGAACGCGAAGCCCAGGTTCTGCTTCATGTTGGCGATGGTCTTCTCGGAGACGATGCGCGCCTCGGCAATACCGCGCAGGTCGCCCTTGACCAGCGTCACCTGGGCGCTGTTCATCGCCACGTCGGTGCCGGTGCCCATGGCCACGCCGACATCGGCCTTGGCGAGCGCGGGCGCATCGTTGATGCCGTCGCCGGCCATCGCGACGATGCGGCCTTCGCGCTGCAGCTTCTCGACCAGCGCCAGCTTGTCGGCCGGCTTGACTTCGCCGTGCACCTCGTCGATGCCCAGCCTGGCGGCCACGGCGCGCGCGGTGGTCAGGCCGTCGCCCGTGGCCATGATCACGCGCATGCCCGATGCCTTGAGCGCCGCGAGCGCTTCCGCCGTGGTGGCCTTGACCGGGTCGGACACGGCCAGCAGGCCGGCGGGCTGGCCGTCGACCGCGAGGAACATCACGCTGGCTCCCTCGGCGCGCAGCGCCTCGGCCTGCGGCCGGAGCGCATCGACCGGCACGCCCAGCTGGTCCATCAGCGCGGTGTTGCCGAGCGCCAGCCGGCGGCCGCCGGCGCTGCCGTTCACGCCGATGCCGCTGGCGGACTCGAACTCGTCGGCCGCGGCCAGCGCAAGCCCGCGCTCGCGCGCCGCACGCACGATGGCATGCGCGAGCGGATGCTCGCTGCCCTGGTCGAGGCTTGCCGCGAGGCGCAGCACCTCGTCCTCGCTGAAGCCGGGCAGCGCCACCGCACGTTCGAAGCCCGGCTTGCCTTCGGTCAGCGTGCCGGTCTTGTCGACGATGAGCGCGTCGACCTTGCGGAAGTTCTCGATCGCGGCCGCATCGCGGAACAGCACGCCCTGCGTGGCCGCCTTGCCCGTGGCCACCATGATCGACATCGGCGTGGCCAGGCCGAGCGCGCAGGGACAGGCAATGATGAGCACCGCCACCGCATTGATGAGCCCGTGGGTCCAGCTCGGCGCCGGCCCGAAGAAGCCCCACGCAAAGAAGGTCAGCACCGCGATGCCGATCACGGCCATCACGAAGTAGCCGGCCACGTGGTCGGCCATGCGCTGCATCGGCGCGCGGGAGCGCTGGGCCTGCGCCACCATCTGCACGATGCTTGCGAGCACGGTCTGCGAGCCGACCTTTTCCGACTGCATCACCAGCGCGCCGCTGGTGTTGAGCGTGGCGCCGATGAGCTTGTCGCCGGCCCGCTTGGTCACGGGCAGCGGCTCGCCGGTGAGCATCGACTCGTCGACCGCGCTCGCGCCCTCGACCACCACGCCGTCCACCGGCACCTTCTCGCCGGGCCGCACGCGCAGCCTATCGCCGACGTGCACGTGGGCGATCGGCACGTCTTCTTCCGTGCCGTCGGCGCCGATGCGCCGCGCCGTCTTGGGCGCGAGGCCGAGCAGCGACTTGATGGCCGCCGAGGTCTGCGAGCGCGCCTTGAGTTCGAGGATCTGGCCCAGCAGCGTGAGCGAGATGATCACCGCGGCCGCCTCGAAGTACACCGCCACGCGGCCCATCGACATGAACGATTCGGGAAACACGCGCGGCGCCACCGTGGCCACCACGCTGTAGGCGAAGGCGGCCGCGGTGCCCAAGCCGATGAGCGTCCACATGTTGGGGCTGCGGTTGGCGACCGATTGCACGGCACGCCTGAAGAAGGGCCAGCCCGCCCACAGCACGATGGGCAGCGAAAGAACCAGCTCGATCCAGCTCTGCGTGGCCATCTCGAACCACTGCAGCCGGTGCCCCGCCATCGCGAGCACGGCCACCGCGAGCGTGAGCGGCAGCGTCCAAAGGAAGCGGCGCTTGAAGTCGCGCAGCTCGGGGTCTTCGCCCTCGTCGAGCGTCGGCATCTCGGGCTCCAGCGTCATGCCGCACTTGGGGCAGTTGCCCGGATGGTCCTGCCGGATCTCCGGATGCATCGGGCAGGTGTAGATGGTGCCGGCGGGCGCAGGCACAGGCACGGGCGTGTGGTCATGCGGCGCGTGGTGGCCTTCGTGATGCGGGTGCTGCGGCGCTCCGGAATGCGCGTGGTTCATCGAGTGCTCCAACGAGAAAGCAGGAAGATGCTGCTGCGCACCACGCGCAGCGCATCGCCAGTTTCCAGGCTGACACCGTGTCAAGGTCAAGGCTGGCGCGCTGGCCGGCCGCGGGCTTTCTCAGACCGCGGAGGTGGCGGCTGCGGGCGCGCTGCGGCCCGCACCGGGCGGCGCCGTGACGATCGACCTGAGCGCAGGTTCGGCCGCGCGCAGCGACGCGATGTCGGGCCGCGGGCGGCGCAATTGCGCGTCGGCCGCGAAGGCCTTTTCCATGGCGTGCGCCGCGCCCAGCACCTGGTGGTCGGCCCTGAACGCGCCCACGATCTGCAGCCCGAAGGGCATGCCCGCATGGTCGAGGCCGCAGGGCAGCGCCAGCGCCGGATGCGTCGTCAGCGTGACCACGTAGGTCAGCGCGAGCCAGCGGTAGTAGTTGGCCTGCTTCTCGCCGTTGATGGTGTCGGCATAGAGCTGCGTCCACGGAAAGGGCGACACCGGCGTGGTGGGCGAAAGGATCAGGTCGTAGTCGGCGAAGGCGGCCTGGAAGCGCTTGATGAGCCGGGTCTGCTCGGCCTGGGCCCAGGCGCTGTCGAGCAGGCTCATCTGCGCGCCCATCTCGTAGTTGGCGCGGGAGTTGGGGCCCAGGCTGGCGGGGTCGCGCTGGTAGGCGGCATGCATGCCGGCCACGAAGGCCTCGGCGCGCAGCACGTCGAAGCAGCGGTGCGCTTCGCCGAGGTCGAGTTCGATCCTGTCGCAGCGCTTGAAGAGGTGCTGCATCGCGCCGATCTTGCTGCGCATCGTGGCGCGGATGCCTTCGTCCACCGCGCAGGTGCCGAAGTCTTCGGTCCACGCCACGCGCAGGTTGCTGAGGTCGATGCCGGCCGGCTTCAGGAAGCCGAGCGGATCGAGCGGATAGCTCAGCGGATCGCCCGCGTGCATGCCGGCGGACGCGGCCATCTGCAGGCAGGCGTCTTCCACCGTGCGGCCCATCGGGCCCACGACCGAGATCGGCGTCCAGCCCAGCAGCTTGCGCACGCTCGGCACGATGCCCGGCGAAGGCCGGAAGCCCACCACGCCGCACTTGGCGGCCGGAATGCGCAGCGAGCCGCCGGTGTCGGAGCCGGTGCACACGGGCAGCATGTCGCAGGCCAGCGCGGCGGCCGAGCCGCCGGAGGAACCGCCGGCATTGAGGTTCGGGTTGAAGGGGTTGCCGGTGGCGCCCCACACCTCGTTGCGCGAGTTGGCACCGGCGCCCATTTCGGGAACGTTGGTCTTGCCCGCGACGATGGCGCCGGCCCTGCGAAGGCGGGCCACCAGCTCGATGTCCTCCTGCGGCACGTGGTCGCGGAAGATCGCGGAGCCCCAGGTGGTGAGCAGGCCTTCGGTCGGCTCCAGGTCCTTCACGCCGAGCGGCAGGCCGTGCAGCAGCCCCAGCGCATCGCCGCGCATCACGGCGCTCTCGGCCGCCCGGGCCTCGGCCCGCGCGCGCTCGAAGCAGGTGGCGGTCACGGCGTTGATGAAGGGGTTCACGCGCTCGATGCGCGCGATGCAGGCCTCGAGCAGCTCGACCGGCGAAACCGCCTTGCTGCCGATGAGCCGGCGCAGTTCGACGGCGGAGTGTTCGATCAATTCGGTGTGGGTGCTCATGTCGCTTGGGGGGCGTTCATTTAATCTGCTGTGATGTTGGCGCGGGCGGCAATCGCGCGCATCAGCGGCAATTCCTTGGCGATCAGCTCGCTCACGGCGGCCGAATTGCTGTAGCCCGGCTCCAGGCCCTGCGCACTGAGCTTGGCGCGCGTGTCGGGATCGGCCATGGTCGCGGCCAGCGCCTTCTCGAGCTTGGCCTTCACCTCGGGCGGCAGGCCCTTCGGCGCCACCAGCACCAGCCAGGTGTCGGTGTTGACTTCGGGGTAGCCGCTCTCGGCCATGGTGGGCACGTCGGGCAGCAGCGTCGAGCGCTTGGCCGTGGTCACGGCAATGGCCTTGATCTTGCCGCTCTTGAGCTGGGGAATGGCCGCGCTCACGGTGTCGATGCTGAACGGAACCTGCCCGCCCATCAGGTCGGTCATGGCCGGGGCGCTGCCCTTGTAGGGCACGTGCGTCATCTTGAGGCCGGCGGCATGCAGGATGGTCTCGCCGGCAAACTGCGAGGTGGTGCCGGTGCCGAAGGACGCGTACGAGTACTTTCCGGGCGAGGCCTTCACGTAGTCGACGAACTGCTTGACCGTTTGCACCGGCACTTCGCTGTTCGCCAGCAGGATGAGGCCCACGCGCCCGGCCAGGCCGATCGGCTCGAAGCCCTTGACCGGGTCGTAGGGCAGGTTGGGGCGGATCGCGGGATTCACCGTGAAGGTGGTGCCCGAGCTGATCAGCAGCGTGTAGCCGTCGGGCGCCGCCTTAGAAACGTAGCTCGCGCCAATCACCGTGCCGGCGCCGCCGCGGTTCTCGATGACCACGGGCTGGCCGAGCTCCTTGCCCAGGCGCTGCGCGATCACGCGGCCGTTCACGTCGGTGGCGCCGCCGGGCGGAAAGGGAATCACGAGCGTGACCGGGCGCGACGGAAACCCGGTGTCGGCAGCCAGCGCCGCGAAGGGCGCGAGGCCGAGGCAGGACAGCAGCAGCACCATGCAGGCCAGTGCGGGGAGGCGTTTCATGAAGGACTCCTGGAGGAACGACAGAGCGGGGATGCAGGTTCATCCTAGGAGCCGCAACGCGCTGCCACAAGAGCAATGTTTAGAATTGTCGATTGCCGATTCGGCAATCGACAAACGCGCGTCGCCACGCGGCCACAAGGAAGAAACATGTCGCTTCACACGCTGCAGGAAACCGCGGTCCGCTACTTCCTGGAGGTGGTCAGGACCGGGTCGGTGAAGGAGGCGGCGCTCAAGCTCAACGTGGCGCCTTCCGCCGTGAGCCGGCAGGTGGCGCGCCTGGAGCGCGAGCTCGACACGCTGCTGTTCGACCGGCACGCGCGCGGCATGGTGCCCAATGCGGCTGGCGAACTGCTGGCCGCGCATGCCAAGCGGGTGCAGCAGGACATCGAGCGCGTGGCTGGCGAGATCCAGGGCCTGCGCGGCCTGCGCAGCGGGCGCGTGCGCGTGGCGAGCACCGAGGGCTTCGCGTTCGACTTTCTTCCCACGCTGATCTCGCGCTTTCGCGCGAAGCATGAAGGCATCCGCTTTCACCTGGAGGTCTGCCCGCCCCACGAGATTCCCGGCCGCATCCGCGACGGCGAAGCGGACGTGGGCATCACGCTGAGTGCGGTGCCCGAGCCCGGCATCCGGATCGAGCTGCGCCACCCGAGCCCGATCCTCGCCGTGATGGCGAGCGACCATCCGCTGGCGGGGCAGCGGCAGCTCTCGCTGCGCCAGGTGGCGGCCTATCCGCTGGGCCTGCCGCCGCGGGACAGCTCGATCCGGCAGCTGCTGGACATCAGCTGCAGCAGGCAGGGGCTGCAGTACGTGCAGGCCATGTCGAGCAACCATGCGAATGCGCTGGTGAGTTTTGCGGCCGCGGGCGGCGGCACCATCGCCTTCTATGGCGAGCTGTCGATCCGCACGCAGCTCAAGTCGAAGGCGCTGGTGGCCATTCCGCTGAAGGACCGGGAGATGAACGAGCGCCACCTCGAAGTCGAGACGCTCGCGGGCCGTTCATTGCCCGATGCAGGCAAGGCTTTCGTGCGGTTTTTGACGGATGCCATCAAGGCCTCGGCCTGAGGGCATCCGCGCGTGCGCTACACTCCGCGCCGCTTGCAGCCGGCCTCAGCCGCTGCGCCGTCATTGGCAACATGACGAGAACAAACCAAAGGAAATTTTTCAAGTGAACCGTATCGAACTGGTCGAGAAGATCGCCACCGCCCACAACGTCAGCAAGGCCGAAGCCGCCCGCATCCTGGAAACCGTCACGGGCTCCATCGTCGCCGCAGTGAAGAAGGGCGACCCCGTGCAGCTCATCGGCTTCGGAACCTTCAAGCAAGTGGCGCGCGCCGCACGCACCGGCTTCAACCCGCAAGCCGGCGCCAAGATCAAGATTGCCGCGCAGAAGGTGCCCAAGTTCGTGCCGGGCGCTGCGTTCAAGGCCGCCATCGACCCCAAGGCTGCAAAGCGCAAGGCCGACAAGGCCGCGGCAGCCAAGCCCGCCAAGAAGGCAGCACCGGCCAAGAAGGCCGCACCCGCCAAGAAGGCTGCCAAGAAGTAAGGAATGGATCGCAGCCGCAAGGCTGCCTTCATGCAAGCAAACGGCCTTCGGGCCGTTTTTTCATGCCGGCGTGCCCAGCCGTTCGAGGATCAGGTCGTGCAGCGTCTGCGCCGCCACCGAGAGGCTGCCCTCCCGGCGCTGCACCAGGTAGATGGTGCGCGTGAGGCCGGGCAGCGGCAGCGGCCGCGTCACCAGCGTCTCGCGCTGGAAGTGGAAGAGCGTGAGTTCCGGCACCACGCTGATGCCGATGCCGGCCTCGACCAGCCCCATCACCGTGGCCAGGTGCTCGACCTCGAACACCGCATTGAGTCGCAGCGGATGCAGCGCCGCGTCGAGCGACTGGCGCACGCTGCTGTTGCGCGCCATCTGGATGAAGGGCCATGGCGCGAGCTGCCGTGCCGTGAGCCTGGCGGCGCCGGCGAGCGGATGGTCCTTGCGGCAGACCAGGTGGAAGCGGTCGCCGCAGAGCTTGCGGCCGCGCAGGTCGCTGGCCGCAGCGGCGCCGGCACCCGTTGCCGCGAGCGCGAAATCCGCCTGGTGGCTGCGCAGCTGGGCAATGCAGGCGTCCGACAGCGCATCGTGCAGCTCGACCGTGATGCCGGGCCATGCCTGCATGAACTCCGCCAATATGGCCGGCAGCCGGCCCGCCGCCAGGGAGGGCAGGGCCGCCACGCTCACGCGGCCCTTGCGCCGCTGGGCATGGTCGGCCAGGTCGCCGATGGCGCCCTGCATGTCGTCCAGCAGCCGCCGCGCCGAGGGTTCGAACAGCCGGCCCTCGGGCGTGAGCTGCACGCTGCGCGTGTCGCGGTCGAACAGCCGCGCGCCCAGCGTTTCCTCGAGCGTACGGATCAGTGCACTGAACGCGGGCTGCGACAAGTGGCAGGTCTGCGCGGCGCGCGTGAAGTTGCGCTGCTCGGCCAAGGCCGTGAACGCGCGCAGTTGGCGGCTGGAAAGCTCGGGCGCTGGCATCGGTCTGGAATCTGGGTGGATGGGCCGGGAATCGGGGCTTGTGGATGGTATTCCTGTGCCCTGTACGCAACGTGCCTTGGCGATTCGGGCCAACGGGCGCCAGAATCGGCGTTTTTGTAAAAAAATTGTGACTTAAGGCCCAATTCGGCATCATGATCCGGGCCATGAGGTCCGGCGAAGTTTCTTCCGCTTGGCGACGCGTGCTCTGGACGCATGTTGCCGTTCTTTTTCTTGCTTTCGCTGCAACGAACAGCAAGGCTCAGCAGCCGGCGCCTGCGCAAGGGCTTCGGATCGTGGGCGGGCTGGCGAGCGTGAGCCAGTACACGCTGCATGAAGAGCGCTTCTGGAGCCAGGACCTGCGCCGCCTGAGCGGCGGAAAGTACAGCGCGAGCATCGTGCCGTTCAACCAGGCCGGCGTTCCGGGGCAGGAAATGCTCAACCTCATACGGCTGGGCGTCATTCCGTTCGGCACCGCGCTGCTCAGCCAGGTCAGCAACGAGTACCCCGAACTGGGCACGCCCGACATCGCCGGGCTGAACCCCGACATGCCCACGATGCGGCGGGTGGTCGCAGCCTTTCGGCCTTACCTGGAGAAGACGCTGCGCGAACGCCATGGCGTCGAGCTTCTCGCGGTGTATGTCTACCCTGCCCAGGTGATCTTCTGCAAGCGGGCCGTGACGCGGCTTTCGGACCTGGCGGGGCGGCGCGTCCGCGTGTCGGGCAGCAGCCAGGCCGACTTCATCCGCGCGCTCAACGGCGTGCCCGTCTTCACCGAATTTTCAGAGATCATGGCGAACATGAATTCGGAGAACACCGAATGCGCCATCACCGGTGCGATGTCCGGCAACACGCTGGGCCTGCACAAGATGACGAATTCGCTCTACACCATGCCCATCAACTGGGGCCTGGCCGTCTTCGGCGCCAACACGGATGCCTGGAACGCGCTGCCTGCGGACCTGAAGGCCCTGTTGAAAGCCGAACTGCCGAAACTCGAGGCCGCGGTCTGGAATGAGTCGGAGCGCGACACCGGCAACGGCATTGCATGCAACACGGGCGCTGCGACCTGCATGAAGGGCACCAAGGGCACGATGGTCGAGGCGCGCCCTTCTGCGGATGACGAGCGGCGCCGGCGCGAGATCTTCGCCACCAGCGTGCTGAGCCGGTGGGTGCAGCGCTGCGGGGCCGTGTGCGCGGAGGTGTGGGACCAGACCGTCGGTCCCATTGCTGGAATCAAGGCTCCTGTCGGGCAGTGAACAAGCCTGTGCCCAGCCGCATCACCGGCTTCGTCTATGGCGTTGCGGCGCTGTTTCTCGCGGCCGTGCTCGCCATTGCCGGGCTGATGGCATGGCAGATGTACCAGAAGGAGATTGCCGACAGCGAGGCCCAGGCCGTGCGGTTCATCGGCACCTCGGAGGCTGCGCTCAACCGCAGCCTGCTCGGGGCGAACACGCTGCTGGCGGGCCTGGGGCAGTTCCTGCGCAAATCCAGCGGAAGCACCATTGCAGGCGACATTGCGCAAGCCGAGACCGTCCAACTGGTCGAAACCAGCGTTCGCCAGAGCCTGCTGGCGCGCTACGTCGCCTTCCTGACGCCCGAGGGGCAGGTGGTCGGGTCTTCCGACCGGCGCGGAGCGAAGCTGGCGGTCCAGCTGCCCGACGGATTCCTGCAAGAGGTCCTGGGCCGTCCGGGATCGGTGATGTCGATCAGCACGCCCTCGGTCAGCCCGGTGACTTCCCAGCAGGTGCTGCATCTTGCGCGCGTCCTCACGCTGGCGGACGGCAGCAAGCTGGTCGCGGTGGCCGAAGTGCAGGTCTCGGTGCTCACCACCATCCTTGCGCAAGGGGCCAACATCAGGGGGCTCGAGGTCACGCTGGAGCGCGAAGGCGGGCTGCTGCTGGCCAGCATGCCGCCGCGCGACGACCTTGCGGGGCGCACCATCAGTCCCGCGTTGACCGACCAGGCGGACGGGCGTCCCCGGCACATGCATTCCCGGCTCAGCGGCGCTCCGGCCATCGTGGTGGCCCGGCCCACGCTGCATCGAGGCCTGCTGATCGTCGCGAGCATTCCGCTCGAGTCCGCGCTCGAGGATTGGCGCAGGGACCGCAACGTGGTTGCGGCCGCGGCCCTGGCCTTCGCGCTGATGATCCTGGCCGTCACTTACTTCGCGCTCGCGCAACTGCGGCGGCAGTGGCGCGCGCGCGCGGAGCTGCTGCGCTCCAAGGCCACGCTGGACCAGGCGCTCGAATCCATGGTGGACGGCTTCGTGCTGCTCGATCCCAATGACCGCGTCGTCACCTGGAACCGCCGCTTCGTGGACTTCTTTCCCTGGACGCAGCCGCTGCTCGCGCCGCTGGTGCCGTTCCAGCAGATCGTGGAGCAGAACGCGCGCCACCTGCTGACGCAGAACGACCAGGAGATCACGCTGCTGAACGGGCAGGTGATCGTTGCGGTGAACAGCCCCACGCCCGACGGCGGCCTGGTGTGCGTCTACCGCGACGTGACCGAGAAGAAGCGCCACGTCGCGGACATCCTCGAAGGCAAGGCTCAGCTGCAGGCCACGCTGGATGCCTTGCCCGACGTGCTGATGGACGCCGGCATCGACGGCCGCTGCTACAGCTTCCATTCGCCGCGCCGCCCCCGGCCCGCGTTCAAGGTGCGGGAGCCCGTGGGCAAGCTGATGTCGGACCTGCTGCCGGCGAATGCCGCGGCCGAGGTGATGGTGGCGCTGCGCGATGCCTTCGAAACCGGCTTTTCCACCGGCCGGCAGTTCGAGATCCGGACGGCGCGGGGCGTCACGTGGTTCGAGATTTCGGTCTCGCGCAAGGTCATCGGCGAAGGCGCCGCCGCGCGCTTCATCGTCATCCTGCGCGACATCACCGAGAGCAAGCTGGCCGCCCGCGAGATCGAGCACCTGGCCTTCTACGACATCCTCACGGGCCTGCCCAACCGCCGGCTGCTGCTGCACCGCCTGCAGGCCACCATCGACGCGAACGTGCGGCGCTCGCGCCACGGCGCGCTGCTGTTCCTGGACCTGGACGCCTTCAAGACGCTCAACGATGCGCTCGGGAACGCCACGGGCGACGAGCTGCTCAAGCAGGTGGCCGCGCGGCTGCAGGACAGCCTGAAGGAGGGCGGCACGGTCGCGCGGCTCGGAGGCGACGAATTCGTGGTGCTGCTGGACAACCTCAGCGAAGACGCCGGCGTGGCCGCGATGCAGGCCAATGCCGCCGGCGAGGCCATCCTCGCGGCGCTGAACGGCACTTTCCAGCTCGCGGACCACCAGTACCACAGCACCGGCAGCATCGGCGCCGTGGTGTTCAGCGCCACGCAGCAGTCGCTGGAGGATCTGCTGAAGCAGGCGGACATCGCGATGTACTACGCCAAGTCCGCGGGCGGCAACGCGCTGCGTTTCTTCGAGGCCTCGATGCAGACCGCCATCACGGCCCGCGCAACGCTGGAGAGCGAGCTCCACGCGGCGCTGGCGGGCGAGCAGTTCGTGCTGCACTACCAATCGCAGGTGGCCTCCAATGGCCACGTGGTGGCCGCCGAGGTGCTGATCCGCTGGCAGCATCCGGTGCGAGGCATGGTGCAGCCCGGAGGCTTCATCGAGCTGGCGGAGGAAACCGGGCTGATCGTGCCGATCGGCATGTGGGTGCTGGAGACGGCCTGCGTCCAGCTCGAGCGCTGGAGCCACGATGCGAGGCGCCGGCACCTGCGGCTGGCGGTGAACGTCAGCGCGCGCCAGTTCCGCACCGACGACTTCGTGGACCGCGTGCGCGACGTGCTGCGGCGCACCGGCGCCGACCCGACGCGGCTGGAGCTCGAGCTCACCGAAAGCCTGCTGCAGGACAAGGTGAGCGAAACGATCTGCAAGATGCAGGCGCTCGCGGCACTGGGCGTGCGCTTTTCCATGGACGACTTCGGCACCGGCTTCTCGTCGCTCTCCTACATGACCCAGCTGCCGCTGAACCAGATCAAGGTCGACAAGTTCTTCGTGCAGAGCATCGGCCTCGATCCGAAGGTCGAGCTGATCATCCAGGCCATCATCGGCATGGCCCGCAACCTCGACCTGGAGATCGTGGCGGAGGGCGTCGAGACGCAGCAGCAGTTCGAGTTTCTCCAGGCGCACGGCGCGATGCTGTGCCAGGGCTACCTGTTCAGCAGGCCGGTGCCGCTGGACCAGTTCGATGCCCAGCTGGACGTCGAGATGGCGAGCTGAACGCAGGCTGCGCTCACCAGGCCACTGCGATGCGCCTTCCATTCCCCGCCGTCCCCCGCCTGAGCCTGCGCGCCCGCCTGTCCGCGGGCGTGCTGGCGATCGTCTTCCTGACGACGATGGGCGTCACCGCCGCGGCGCTTTATTTCCTCAAGCGCAGCATGGAGGCGGCCATTGCGAGCGAGGAATTCGAACGCATCTCCGCCATCGCCGGCGCGGTGGACCAGAAGTTCCTGAGCCGGCGCACCCTGCTCAAGACCTTCGGCGACGGCGTCGAGAGCCGCAACCTGGCCGGCCCCGGGGAACTGCAGGAGCTGGTCATGCAGCACGGCGCGCTGAGGGAGGCGTTCGACAACGTGGCCCTCACCGGCATGGACGGCGAACTGGTGGCCAACCTCAACGGCACGCAGCCGATCGGCAAGGTCAACATCAAGGACCGCGAGTATTTCCAGCGCACGGTCGCTGCCCGCGCGGGCGTCATCTCCAAGCCCTTCCGCAACCGCGTGAGCGGCCTGGCGCAGATCGCCATGACCGAGCCCGTGCTCGACCGCAGCGGCAAGGTCGCCTACGTGATCTCGGCCTTCGTCAACCTCAAGGAGAAGAACTTCCTGGGCGAGCTTGCCAATGTGAAGTTCGGCAAGAGCGGGTACATGTTCATCACGAACGCCGATGGCATCGTCATCGACCATCCCGACAAGTCGAAGCTGCTTCAGCGCGTGGACGCCGGCGGCGCGCGCAACCCCGCGATCGAGCGCGCCATCGCGGGCTTCGAGGGCGCCATCGAAGCGGCCGATTCCCAGGGCGTGCACGGGCTCTACGCCTTCAAGCGCATCGGCCAGACCAACTGGGTGCTGGGTGCGGTGTATCCGCGCGACGAGGCCTTTGCGCGCATTGCGCGGGTCGAGCGCTACGCCTGGGCCGGCGCGCTGCTGCTGACGCTGCTGGCCGGCGGGCTGGCCTTCATGACCGCGCGGGCGCAGCTCGCACCGCTGTCGCGCCTGCGCGAGCACATGCAGGTCTCGCGCGCCGCCAGCGCCTATGCGCCCATGCGGGAGGCACCGCCGGACGACGAGGTCGGCGATCTCTCGCGGACCTTCGACCTGCTGATGACGGAGCGGCAGGCCGCCAACGAGAAGCTGGCCGCCAGCGAGAGATTCCTGCGCGACGTGACCGACAACCTGCCGGCCGTGGTTGCCTACTTCGACAGCAGCCAGCGCTGCCTGTTCGCGAACAAGGCCGGCCTCGGCATGCGCGGCAGGACCGTGGCCGACATCGGGCGCATGACCATGCAGGAGTCGCTGCCCGACCACGTCTACCGGCAACTCGTGCCGGGCATCGCCAAGGTGCTCGCCGGAACGCCGACGCGCACCGAAGGCACCTACGAGCGCAACGGCAAGCCGGGCTTCTTCGAATGCCACCTGGCGCCCGACATCCGCGAGGACGGCACATTGGCCGGCTACTACGTGATGACCTTCGACGTGAGCAAGCGCAAGCAGGCCGAGATGCACAGCGCCGAAAGCGAGCGGCGCCTGCGCGGGCTGACCGACAACGTGCCGGCGCTCCTTGCCGAGCTGGATCTCGAGGAACGCGTGGTCTTCTGCAACGGCAAGTACCAGGCCTGGCTCGGCGTCTCGCCGGAGGCGATGGCGAACCGCCCCGTCCACGAGGCCATCGGCGAGGCGCACTACGAAATCCGCAGGCCGCTGCTGGCGCGGGCATTCGCGGGCGAGGTGGTGTCCTTCGAGCAGACCGCCCGCCTGCTGATCGGCGAGCGGACCTTGCAGACCACCTATCTGCCCCAGCGCACCGCGCAAGGCGCGGTCACCGGGCTGTACATCCTGTCGAACGACGTCACCGAGCTCAAGCAAAAGCAGATGAAGCTCGATGCCCTGGCGCGCGAGGACGCGCTCACCGGCCTGCCCAACCGCCGATCGTTCGAGGAGCATGCGCGCGACGCCATGGCCAGGTCCCGGCGCGCCGGCCTGCCGGTCTGCCTGCTGTTCCTGGACATCGACTACTTCAAGACGATCAACGATTCGCTGGGCCATGCGGCGGGCGATGCGGTGCTGCGGGAATTCGGCCGCCGGCTCAGGGAGAGCGTGCGCGAGACCGACATGGCGGCGCGCTACGCGGGCGACGAGTTCGTGATCCTTCTCGAAGGTGCCAGCGGCGCCGCCGAGGCGCAGGTGGTGGCCGGCAAGGTGCTGGCCGCCATGCGGCCGGCTTTCCACCTGCCCGGCCGCACGCTGCAGGCCACCACCAGCATCGGCGTCGCGGTCTCGGAGGACGACGAGGACTTCGCGTCCTTGTTCGTGCGTGCCGACACCGCGCTCTATGCGGCCAAGAAAGAAGGAAAGAACCGCTTCATGATGGCGCCGCCCCGGTCTGCAAAACCCGGCGGCGCGTCGTGGCCGCGCGAAGAGCCTTCGAGCGCCTGAGGCCCGCAGGGCCGCGCCTCCAGCGTGCAATCTGGACCTTGTCCTACGCGAAAAGTAACCATTGCTGGCCTAAATTGGCACCACCGTTTCATGGCGGACACCGCGCGCCGTGGCATCGATCGCGCGGCCACTGAAGGGAAAAAGAGCAATGGCAGATCACGGCGCTGGGAGTGCACCCCTGAACCAACGCACTCTGACCGACGCCGATTTCAGGCTGATGGTCGACTCGGTCACCGACTACGCCATCATCGTCCTCGATCCTGGCGGCATCGTCATCAGCTGGAACGAGGGCGCCCGCCAGCTCAAGGGATACGACGCCCCCGACGTCCTGGGGCGGCACTTCTCGCTTTTCTATCCGACCGAGCTGATCGAGCAGAACCGGCCGGAGCAGGCACTCGAAACGGCGCGCCGCGATGGCCGCCTGGAGGAAGAAGGCTGGCGCCTGCGCAGCGACGGCACGCGCTTCTGGGCCAGCGTGGTCATCACGCGGATCCCCGGCGCGGGCGGAGAAGTCCGCGGCTTCTCGCTGATCACCCGGGACCGCAGCGAGATCCGCCGCCAGGACGAGATGCTGCGCATGAGCGAGGAGCGCTTCCGGCTCTTGGTCGAGGGCGTGAAGGACTATGCGATCTTCATGCTCGACCCGGGCGGCCACGTCGTGAGCTGGAATCTCGGCGCGCAGAAGAACAAGGGCTACGAGGCCTCGGAGATCATCGGGCAGCACTTCTCCAGGTTCTATCCGCCGGAGGTCGCCGCCAGCGGCTGGCCCCAGCAGGCGCTGCGCAACGCGCTGCGCGACGGCCGCTTCGAGGACGAGGGCTGGCGCATCCGCAAGGACGGCAGCCGGTTCTGGGCCAGCGTGGTGATCACCGCGCTGCACGATGCCACCGGCAGGCACCGCGGCTTTGCCAAGGTCACGCGCGACCTCACGGAGCGCCGCCGCGTGACCGCGCTCGAGGACGAAGGGCGCCGCGTGACGAACTTCCTTGCGATGCTCGGGCACGAACTGCGCAATCCGCTGGCGCCGATCTCCAACGCGCTCGAGCTCCTCAAGCGGGAGAAGGCGGAGTCGGCCGCGCTCGTGCACACCCGCGACATCATCGGCCGGCAGCTGCGCCAGATCACCCGGCTGGTGGACGACCTGCTCGACGTCGGCCGTATCACCAGCGGCAAGATCCAGCTCGAGAACAAGCCGGTTCGCCTGCGCGATGCCATCGCCGAGGCCATCGAGGCGGTGCGCCCGCTGATCGACGGCAAGTCGCAGACCCTGCACCTGCAGACGCAGGACGCGGACCCCTGGATCGCCGGAGACAGTGCGCGCGTCATCCAGATCGTCAGCAACCTGGTCCACAACGCCGCCAAGTTCACCGGGAACGGCGGCAACATCCACGTGTCGCTCTCGCGGACCGCAGCGGATGCGGACATCAGCGTGCGCGACGACGGGCCCGGCATACCGCCGCAGGACCTGCAGCGGATCTTCGACCTGTTCGTGCAGGGCGAGCAGAACCTGGCCAGGACGCAGGGCGGCCTCGGCCTGGGGCTCAGCCTGGTGCAGCAGCTCACCACGCTGCACGGAGGGCGCGTCAGCGCGTTCAGCACCGGCCGGCCGGGCGAGGGCAGCGAATTCGTGGTGCAGTTCCCGACCACCCAGGCGCCGGTCGCCATGCTCGAGGCGCAGCCGCGGCCGGTGGGCGAGCAGCGCGTGCTGGTGGTGGACGACAACGTGGACGCGGCCGAGACCATGGCGATGCTGCTGGAGGCGCTGGGCTACAAATCCAGCGTCGTGCATGGCGGACTGGCTGCCATCGAGGCGGTGAAGGCGCAGGACCCGGACGTGGTGCTGCTGGACATCGGCCTGCCCGACCTGAGCGGCCATGAAGTCGCCCGCCGCGTGCGCGCCGAGATGGTCAACCCGCCGCCGCTGATTGCCGTCACCGGCTACGGTCAGGCCAGCGACCGGGAGACCAGCCTGGAGGCCGGCTTCCGGGCCCACCTGACGAAGCCGGTCGATGTCGACAAGCTCTCGGCGCTGCTCGAACGGCTGCTGGAGCCGCCTCGGTTCAAGGCCGCGTAGAACCCGCGTGGGGCCCCCGCAGAGCCGGCCTGGAAAGCTAGGCCGGATGCGGCGGCTCCACCGGCAGCGCGCGCTTGTGGGCGCTCTTGCGATGCGTGGCAAGAATGATCTCGCGCGCCGCGGCGGCCACCGGCTTGCCTTCGAGGAAATCGTCGATCTGCTCGTAGCTCACGCCGAAGGCGTCTTCGTCGGGCTTGCCCGGCACCAGCGATTCGAGGTCCGCCGTGGGCACCTTGAACACCAGCGCGTCGGGGGCGCCGAGCCGCTGCGCGAGGGCGCGCACGCGGCGCTTGTTGAGGCCGCTGAGCGGCGTCACGTCGGCCGCGCCGTCGCCGAACTTGGTGAAGAAGCCCATCAGCGCCTCGGCCGCATGGTCGGTGCCGATGACGATGCCGTCATGCGCACCGGCCACCGCGAACTGCGCGATCATGCGCTGGCGCGCCTTGATGTTGCCGAGCACGAAGTCTTCATGCGCCGCATCGCGGAAGGCCAGGTCGCCGGTCTTGAGCGCCGCGAGCATGCCGTCGGCCGCGGGGCGGATGTCGACGGTCAGGATGCGGTCAGGCCGGATCACCGCGAGCGAGGCCTGCGCCTCGTGCTCGTCCTTCTGCACGCCGTAGGGCAGGCGCATCGCGATGAAGGTGGCGCCGTAGCCCTCGGCGCGCAGCTTCTCGACGGCGCGCTGCGCGAGGCAGCCGGCCGTCAGCGAATCGACGCCGCCGCTGATGCCCAGCACCAGCGCCCTGAGGCCGGTGCCCCGCAGGTAGTCCGCGAGAAAGGCGGTGCGCCGCTCGATTTCCGCGGCGGCGTCGAAGACGGGCGCGACGTGCAGCGCCGCGATGATCTCGCGCTGCGTGGCGTCGATGGGAGACAGGTCGTGGGTCATGGTGTGGCCTGGAAAAGTCAGAAGTCCACCAGGCTCAGGCCGATGCTGAGCACGGTGCGCTTGCGGTTGTAGTCGACCAGCGTGTCGCCGTAGCCGTGGAACAGCTGCGTATGGAAGCGCAGGTTGCTCGTGGCCGGATCGCCGATGGCCTTGAGCCATTCGAGCCGCACCGAACCGCGGCCGCTGTCGCGCAGGTTGTTGCGCACGGTGAGGCCCAGCGTGTTGTCGCGGTTGAAGTTCCAGCGGCCCGTGAGCTCGGCGCGGCCGATGTAGTTGGAGATGTCGGGGTTGTCGTCCTTCGCAGCCTCTTCCGACATGCGCTGCCAGATGCGCCCGGTGATGGTGAAGCGGTCGCCCAGTTCGGCGCCGCCCATCAGGTAGACGCGGTTCCAGCTGCGCGACAGCGGCAGGCTCTGGCCGTTCGACTGGTGCACCACGCCCACGCCCGCATAGCGCCAGCGCCAGCCGCCGGGCAGGGCGAAGTCCAGCGGATACACATACATCAGCTCGGGCTCGTGGTCGGTGGTGCGGAACGGCCGCGAGATCGAGCCGTTGAACAGCTGCCAGGTCGACTGCTGCGAATACGCGAACCACAGCGAGTCCTTCTTGGCCGGTTCGTTCTGCGTGAGCAGGCCCTGGGCGATCTTGGTGCGCACCGACAGGCCGATGCGCATCTCGTTGGCCTGGTAGGCCACGGGCGTGCCGGTATGGCCCTCCGAGGGCGAGGTGGGCGTGTCGGGCCGGCTGGTGGCGGCCGAGGCCGACACGTTCAGCGGCCGGTAGCCGCGGAAGCCGAAGGTGCCGCAGTCGGTGCCGTTCTCCAGTTCCCAGAAGCGCGACAGCGCCGAGTACTGGCGGTCGCGGCAGCCTTCGCTGGTGCCGACCGAGATCACGCGCGTGGCCGGTATAGCGGCGTCCACCGGCGGCGCCGGCTGCGTGCTGGCCAGCACCGGCGGCGCCACGGGCACCGAGACCGAAGGCAGCGTCTGCTGCTGCGCCCAGCGGTCGAAGCAGGCCAGGCGCGCTTCGTTGCTGTTGCCGAGCGCGGCGCATTGCTGCCACGTCAGCTGCGCATCGGCCAGCGGGCTGCGCGGCTGGTCCGTGGCCTGCGCATGCGCGGCGGCGGTGCCGCCCAGGCAGGCCGCGAGGGCCGCCAGCCGGGAGACGGAGAAGATGGCGTGTGTTCGTTGGGTCATTGGTTTCCTTGCATCCCTCCCTTTTTGTTCAGCACGAACGGATGCGTGCTTTCGTCCGCGGCGTTGCGCCACGTGCCCCTGAATTCCCGGCCGCAGGAGCCCGGTTGCAGGGTGCCGGCCCAGACGCCGCTGATCGCGCGGCCGTCCAGCGATTCGTCGATGGAGAGGGCGCCGTCGTCGTCGACGTCGCCCGCGAGCTGCGCCACCGTCGGCTGGGCACCGCCGTGTGCGGGGCGCGTGATGGTGCCGCGCACGCCGGCGTAGTCGGGGTGCCTGCCGAGCTGCACGGCGGCCGCGGCGGGAGTGCCGTCGAAGCGCGCCTCCCAGTGGCCGTAGAGCGACTGCAGCGGCAGCTCGCGCGCATCGGCGGGGCAGTCGCCGCCGCCGCCCTGCGTTGCCGTGGCGCAGCCGGTGGCGGCAAGAAGCGCCGCAAGAAAGGCGGGCAGCAGCCTCTTCATGGCGCCGCCGCAGCCGCGGCCTTGGCGGCCGCGCTGTCCTGTGCCTTGCGCGCGAACTCGGCGCGCAGCGCCTTGAGCTTCTCGCGCGGGTCTTCGCGGGTGGTGGCCTTGTCCAGGCCCATCTCGGCGATGAAGCGGCTCGGCACGCAGGGCACCATCTCGCGGCCCTGCTTGCGCTTCTTGGTCCAGCTCACGGCCAGGCTGCGCTGCGCGCGCGTGATGCCCACGTACATCAGGCGGCGCTCTTCCTGCAGCCGCTGCAGCGTGTCGTCGCTCACCTGGAGCTGGCGGCCGTTGTCGTCCTCGAGCTTGAAGGGCAGCAGGCCCTCGGTCACGCCGATCAGCATCACGTGCGGCCATTCGAGGCCCTTGGAGGCATGCAGCGTGGACAGCGTGACCACGTTCTGGTCCTGCTCGCGCTCGCTGATGGTCGACAGCAGCGAGATGGTCTGCGCCACCTCGAGCAGGCTCTTGCGCTCGGTCTCGATGTTGCCGTCGGCGCCCGAGGCATCGTCGATGGTGCCGCCGGCGCGCTGCGACATCCAGTCGACGAATTCCATCACGTTGGTCCAGCGCGCGGCCGCGGCCTGTTCGCTGTCCTCGCCGTCGTAGAGATGCTTCTCGTAGTCGATCTCCTTGAGCCAGTCGAGCATGAAGGTGCGCGAGTCTTCCGCGCCCATGGTGCGGCGCGCGCGGTATTCGAGGTCGTTGATGTAGCGGCCGAACTCGTGGATGCCCTCGAGCGTGCGCTTGGGCATCACGCTCGGAAGCGACGGGCTGAACAGCGCCTCGAACAGGCTCAGCTTGTACTGGCTCGCAAAGGTGCCCAGGCTCGCGAGCGTGGTGTGGCCGATGCCGCGCTTGGGCGTGGTGATGGCGCGCAGGAACGCCGGGTCGTCGTCGTTGTTGACCCAGAGGCGGAACCAGCCGCACAGGTCCTTGATCTCGGCGCGGTCAAAGAAGCTCTGGCCGCCCGACACCTTGTAGGGAATCTGCGCCTTGCGCAGCGCCTGCTCGAACACGCGCGCCTGGTGGTTGGCGCGGTAGAGGATGGCGAAGTCGCGGAACTCCTTGTATTGCTTGCCCTCGATGGCGGTGTCGCCCGCGCGCAGGCTGACGATGCGCGCCACCGCGCGCTCGGCCTCGTGCGCCTCGGAGTCGGCATCGACCACGCGCACCGGCTCGCCTTCGCCGAGCTCGGAGAACAGCGTCTTCGGAAACAGCTTGGGGTTGGGGCCGATCACGTTGTTGGCCGCGCGCAGGATCGCGCTGGTGGAGCGGTAGTTCTGCTCGAGCTTGATGACCTTCAGCGCCGGGTAGTCGACCGGCAGCTTGCGCAGGTTGTCCAGCGTGGCGCCGCGCCAGCCGTAGATCGACTGGTCGTCGTCGCCCACCGCGGTGAAGCGCCCGCGCTCGCCGGCCAGCGCCTTCAGCACTTCGTACTGCGTGGCGTTGGTGTCCTGGTACTCGTCCACCAATATGTGGCCCAGCGCGGCCTGCCACTTGGCGCGCACTTCGTCGAAATCGCGCAGCAGCTTGAGCGGCATGCCGATGAGGTCGTCGAAGTCGACGCTCTGGTAGGCCGTGAGCCGCTCTTCGTAGCGCGCCATGATGCGCGCGGTGATGCGCTCGTTGTCGTCGGCCGCGGCGGCTTCCGCCTGCGCGGCATTCAGGCCCATGTTCTTCCACTTGCTGATGGTCCACTGCCAGATGCGCGCGGTGGCGGTGTCGGTGGTGCCGCCCGCGTCCTTGAGGATCTTGGTGACGTCGTCGCTGTCCAGGATGCTGAAGGCCGGCTTCAGGCCCAGCACCGCGCCGTCCTCGCGCATCATGCGCACGCCCAGCGCGTGGAAGGTGCAGATCACCACGTGCTTCGCCTCGCGCCCGATCAGCCCCTTGGCGCGTTCGCGCATTTCGCTCGCGGCCTTGTTGGTGAAGGTGATGGCCGCAATGCGCTTGGGCTCCAGGCCGGCCTGGATCAGCCGCCCGATCTTGTGCGTGATGACGCGCGTCTTGCCCGAGCCCGCGCCCGCCAGCACCAGGCAGGGGCCGTGCAGGTAGTTGACAGCTTCTTGTTGCGCGAGATTGAGACCGGAGGACATGGGGAGTGGGAACGGAAGGCCGCGGAGGAACGGCAGGCGCAAAGCGCGCAATGATACGGGGCGCATGTTTCCGGAGAGGCCGCCAGAGTTCACGATGCGGGACGCGGCGACAATCGGCGCGTGCTGCCTGTATTTCTCGTAACTTTTCCTTTCTTCGCGCTGATCGCGGCCGGCTATGGCGCCGCGCGCGTCCGCATCCTGCCGCTGGACGCGATTCCGGGCCTCAACACCTTCGTGCTGTACTTTGCGCTGCCCTGCATGCTGCTGCGCTTTGGCGCCGGCACGCCGATCGGGCAGCTGCTCGACGGCAGCGTGGCACTGGTCTGGGGCCTGAGCGCGCTGGCGGTGGTGGCGGGCGTGGTGGTCTTTACCCGCAATGCGCGCATCGGCTGGAACGACGGGGCCTTCGGCGCGCTGGTGGCGGCCTTTCCGAACACCGGCTTCATGGGCGTGCCGCTGCTGGTGGCGCTGCTGGGCGCGCAGGCCGCGGGGCCGATGATCATCACCATCGCGTTCGACCTGGTCGTGACTTCTTCGCTGTGCATTGCGCTGTCGCGCCTGGACGGCGCGGGCGGGCAGCACGGCCCGCGGCTGGCCGCGCGCCAGGCGCTGCGCGGCGTGCTGGTCAATCCGATGCCGTGGTCGATCCTGCTGGGCGTGCTGCTGTCGGCGGCGCGCTGGCGCCTGCCGGGGCCGGTGGAGCGCACCATCGCCATGTTGGCCGATGCGGCTTCGCCGGTGGCGCTCTTCACCATCGGCGCGGTGCTGGCGCGCTCGGCGCTGCTCGCGCGCGAGCACGGCGCCAGCGCGGCGGTGGCGGCCGCCATGGGCACGAAGTCGGCGCTGCCTCCCAAGGCACCGCTGGCCGACGTGCTGCCGGTGGTGGCGGTCAAGCTGCTGGTGCATCCGGTGCTGGTGTGGGCGGTGGGGCAGGGGGCCATTGCGCTCGGCCTGCCGCTGTCTTCTTCGGCGCTGATGGTGATCGTGCTGGTGGCGGCGTTGCCGAGCGCCAGCAACGTCTCGATGCTGGCCGAGCGCTTCGGGGCCGACAACGGCCGCATCGCACGCATCATCCTGTGGACGACGGTGGCAACCTTCTTCAGCTTTCCGTTCGCGGTCGGCGTGCTGCGCTGAGCGGCCTCAGGGCGTCAGCACGCCCAGCTTGAACGGATCGGCATCGGACAGGCGCTCGCACTTGGAGAAGTCGCGGCCCTGGGTGCCGTCGCAATAGAAGGCGTTGTAGATGCGGCCGAACAGCGTCGGGCTGGCCGTGAAGAGCACGCCGTGCTCGGGCCGCCAGTTGTCCCGGGCGCTGTCCCTGGGTGCGTCGGCGGCGCGGGTTTCCGTGGCCTGGATGGGCGCGGCTGCCGCAATGGGCGTGAATTCCGCCAGCGTCTTCTGGACCTCCTCGCTGCGCCAGCGCACCGCCAGCTCGGCCGCCGAGGGCCTGGCCGACACCGGCAGCAGCACGCCGTTCACCTGCAGGCCCCAGCCGAAGCGATGCGCCTTGCCGGCCAGGAAGGCATAGGCACAGGCGGCCATGCACTGGCCGCGGATCTCGGTGTCCACACCGCTCGCGCGGATGGCGTCGGCAAAGGCGCCGGCCGCCTCGGCGGTGCCCCCG
The DNA here is from genome assembly GCF_056399465.1 of Variovorax sp. 01N425. NCBI lineage: Bacteria > Pseudomonadati > Pseudomonadota > Betaproteobacteria > Burkholderiales > Comamonadaceae > Variovorax > Variovorax sp. 01N425. Next base: position 63,431 of record NZ_JBFTRJ010000024.1, read on the forward strand.
AACGAATCCTCGAACACCACGGTGCGCACGGTGCCCTTGCCCAGGTGCTCGGTGAAGGCCTTGATGGCGCTGCCGTCGAGCATGCCCGACACCACGAGCCGGCTGCCCTGCAGGTCGAGTTCGGCCGCCGAGCATGCAAGGCATGCGAACAGGAGAACCGCAGCAACCACAGATGAAGGCAGTTTCACGACAGACGACCCCCCGAGGACCAGCGTGCTTTGCTTGAGGTGCGCCGCCGGAACGGGCGTCGCACAGCGACAGCTTGTGCAGCGCGCGGCAGCGCAGTCAACGGTTTTTTCACAATATTTCCGCTGCCGAGTAACGGCCGTAAGGCATAGCTACTGCTATGCCTTCAGATGAATACTTGAGTTTGCACAATGCCTGATAAAGTGTTTGTGAATCAAAGTTTGAATGGGGCAGCACGATGGCAATACTTATTCGTATCCTGCTGTGGCTGGCCTGGGTTGCCGGCGTGAGCTGGTCCTGGCATGCCGACATGCTCGGCGCCGGCACTTCGCTCGCGCTGGGCGCCCTGAGCCTGGTGGTGTTCGCATGGCCCGCCAGCAGCGCGCGGCGCCGCAGCACCGAACTGCGCTACGTCGACGTCGGCAAGGAGCCCGCGGGCCTCTATTGAGCGACTGAGCGCCGCGGCCAAGGCCTGCGGGGCGGGTCCTAGATGCTGTGCGGGTCGACGTCGACCAGCCAGCGGATCACGCCCTTGCCTTCGGGCGTGCGCCTGAGGGCATGCAGCAGCGGCTGCCACTGCGCCAGCAGGCGCTGCAAGGCGGCGCGCGAGGGGCTTTCGATCAGCATCTGCGCCCTTTCCACATTGGCCACGCGCTGGATCGCCAGCGGCACCGCGGGATAGCGCACCACCCGGTCGGCGCCTTCCAGCGCCTCCGCGGCAGCGCTGGCCGCGTTCAGGAAGGCCTGCGCGGCTTCCTGCGTGCGTGCATCGGCACGCAGCAGCGCCTGGAACGCAAAGGGCGGCATGCCGGCGGCGGCGCGCTCCTCGAGCTGCTGCCGCGCGAAGGCCGTGTAGTCGTGCCGTCGCAGGGCCGAGAAAAGCGGGTGCTGCGCATGGTGCGTCTGGATCCACATCTCGGCCGTGGCGCCCTGCGCCGCCAGGTAGGCGGCGTCGCGGCCCGCGCGGCCGGCCGACTGCATCAAGAGGCTGAACAGCCGCTCGGGTGCGCGGAAGTCGCTGGAGAACAGCGCGCCGTCTGGGTTCACCGCCGCCACCAGCGTGATGCGCCGGAAGTCGTGCCCCTTGGCGATCATCTGCGTGCCCACCAGCACGTCGACCTCGCCCGAATGCACGGCCGCGAGCTGCGATTCGAGCGCGCCCTGTTTCTTGGTGCTGTCGGCGTCGATGCGCGCGATGCGTACCGCGCTGCCGTCGGGCCGCGTCACCGTGGCGAACAGTTCCGCCAGGTGTTCTTCGAGCCGCTCGGTGCCGCGGCCCACGGGCGCGATGTCGGGGTTGCCGCAGGATGGGCAGGCGCGCGGCACGCGCTCGGTGAAGCCGCAGTGGTGGCAGCGCAGCGTGCGGTCGATCTTGTGGAACACGCGGTAGGCGCTGCAGTGCGGGCATTCGCTTTTCCAGCCGCAGTCGGCGCAGGCCAGCACCGGCGCATAGCCGCGGCGGTTCAGGAACACCATGCTCTGCTCGCCGCGCGCGATGCGCTGGCCGATGGCGTCGAGCAGCGCGGCCGAGATCACGGTCTTGGGCGGCTGCAGGTTCATGTCGACCAGCCGCACCGTGGGCAGCTCGCCGGCGCCGATGCGCGACGGCATGGCCAGCCGCACATAGCGCCCGCCCGGGTCCTCGCCCTCGGCGGGGCGGCTCTGGTGCCAGCTTTCGAGCGAGGGCGTGGCCGAGCCGAGGATGACCTTCGCGCCCTCGCGCTGGCCGCGCCAGACGGCGAGGTCGCGCGCCGAATACCGCGCGCCTTCCTGCTGCTTGTAGCTGGGGTCGTGCTCCTCGTCGACCACCACGAGCTTCAGGCCCGGCATCGACGCGAACACCGCCATGCGCGTGCCCAGCACGATGCGCGCGGCGCCGCTGTGCGCCGCGAGCCAGCTCGCGAGCCGCTGCGGGTTGGTCATGCCGCTGTGCAGCGACACCACCGCGTCGTCGCCGAAGCGCGCCTTGAAGCGCGCTTCGAGCTGCGGCGTCAGGTTGATCTCGGGCACCATCACCAGCGCCTGCGCGCCGGGGTCGGCCGCGAGCAGGTCGGCCACGCAGCGCAGGTAGACCTCGGTCTTGCCGCTGCCGGTACTGCCGACCAGGAGGAAGGTGCCGGCCTCGCCCGCCTCGATGCGGGCCAGCGCGGCCGTCTGCTCCGCGCTCAGCGCGACCGGGTGGGCGGCCTCGGCCGTCTCGGCCACCGGGCCGGCCGCCGTCTTGCGCCTGAGGCGGCGCGCCAGCTGCGTTCCGCTCAGGTCGCGCAGCTGCGGCGGCAGCGCGGCCAGGGCGATCTCGCCGATCGAGCGCTGGTAGTAGCGCGCGGCAAAGGCGACGAGGTCGCGCCAGGCCTCGCCGAGCGGGGCCAGCGCGTCCAGCGCGGCGCCCACGGGCTTCAGGGCCATGTCGGGCTCGGCATTTTCGAGCGAGACCGGCGGATTCCAGACCACGCCCAGCACCTCGCGCCGGCCCAGCGGCACCCGCACCAGCGTGCCGGGCACCAGGGCGGCAGGGCTGGCATAGCTCAGCAGGTCGCCGAGCGCGGCATGCGCAGGCGTCTGCACCGCGATGTCGAGCCGCCAGGCCATCGCGGCGGGCACGCTCGCCGGTGCCGCGGCGGAGCCGGCCGCTGGCGTTGCTGCTGCTGTTTCGGAGACGGGGCTGACGGTGGGAATGGGTGTCCTTGTTGGCAAGGTTTGTTAATGCGACTTTGAATAAGATCGCTTAAGTCGTTGATTTTCCAGTGCTTTGGGGGTCATCCAGAGTTTCTGTGGATAACTTTGTTGACAACCGGGCTCGACACGCCGGCGAGCCTTGAAAATCAAGCCTCTGACTGGATTGCCCTCAAAAAAAGCAAAGTTCAATCTCTATATAAATCAACAACTTAGCGTCGCTATTGGTTTAGGAGCAAAGAGGGGAGGCCTACAGATAATCTTGCGCAGTGCAACACGTGTTTTGTGCATAAGTCGGTGTTCCTACACCGTTTTTATGCTTGACAAACGCCGGGAAATCGATTTTTGGGGCCGCGGCCGCGTCCCTGCGCGGCTGGCGGCTCTTTTACCGTTTTTAACTTTTGCGCAAGGCGCGCGATTGTGCGTGCACCGCCTGCACCAGGGCCGCCACGTGGTCCGGCGGCGTGAACTGGCTGATGCCATGGCCCAGGTTGAAGATGTGGGTCGGGCCCTTGGAAGCGGCATTGGCATGCGGCTGGCCGAAGGCCTGCAGCACCTTCGCCACCTCGGCCTCGATCTGCGCGGGCGGTGCGAACAGCACGTTGGGGTCGATGTTGCCCTGCAGCGCCTTGGCCTTGCCGTCGGTGCCTTCGCCGACCAGCCGGCGCGCGGCCGAGAGGTTCACGGTCCAGTCGACGCCGAGCACCTCGCAGTCGAGTTCGCGCATGGCTTCGAGCCACAGGCCCCCGCCCTTGGTGAAGACGATGCGCGGCACCGGCTGGCCGTCGGCGCCGTTGCGCTTGAGGCCGGCCAGCACGCGCGCCGTGTAGGCGAGGCTGAATTCCTGGAAGGCGCCGTCGGCCAGCACGCCGCCCCAGCTGTCGAACACCATCACGGCCTGCGCGCCGGCGTCGATCTGCGCATTGAGATAGGTGGCCACCGAATCGGCATTGACCGCGAGCAGGCGGTGCATCAGGTCGGGGCGGCTGTAGAGCATGCTCTTGACGAGGCGGTAGTCGCTCGAGCCCGCGCCTTCCACCATGTAGCAGGCCAGCGTCCAGGGGCTGCCCGAAAAGCCGATCAGCGGCACGCGGCCGGCCAGCGCCTTGCGGATCGACGCCACGGCGTCGAAGACGTAGCGCAGCTTGGCCATGTCGGGCACCTCGAGCGCCGCGACGGCCGCTTCGCCCTGCACGGGGCGTGCAAAACGCGGGCCTTCGCCGGCCTCGAACGAAAGGCCCAGGCCCATGGCGTCGGGCACGGTGAGGATGTCGGAGAACAGGATGGCGGCATCGAGCGGATAGCGCTGGAGCGGCTGCAGCGTGACTTCGGTGGCGTAGTCGACGTTGGTCGCCAGCCCCATGAAGCTGCCGGCCTTGGCGCGGGTGGCCACGTACTCGGGCAGGTAGCGTCCGGCCTGGCGCATGAGCCAGACGGGCGTGTGGTCGGTGGCCTGGCGCCAGCAGGCCCGCAGGAAAGTGTCGTTTTGCAAGGGGGCGAAGGGCATGCCCCGATTGTCGCAGGGGGAGTGGGCTTTGCTTTTGCTGGGCTGCTTGTTTGGGCGCTCTTGTTCGGGCTGTCCTTCAGGGCGCGTGCACAGGCCACCGGGTACTCCCCTCCGCGAATGTCCCCCGCCTTCGGCTCCTCCTTTATTTCGCTGCGGGGAGCACCCGATGTCCTGTGCACTTGGGCACGCTCGTTGTGCTTCGCTGATCAACGACCGCTGCGCAT
>NZ_JBFTRJ010000025.1:0-56575 GCF_056399465.1 Variovorax sp. 01N425
GTGGCCGAGCGAAGCAAAGGCCCGTGTGGTTTGCCCTCCCCTCTGTATGCGCCGAGGAGCGCAGCGTTTCGCGGATCAGGGCTCGCAGCTGTTTGAGCCGAAGGCGAGTTCTGCGAGACCCCGCGAAACGCGAGCACCGCAGGTTGCCCGTAGCGCAGCGAAGGGTCGCAGACAGTGGGGTCGCCTTTTCTTTGCTTACTTTCTTTTGGCGAAGCAAAAGAAAGTAAGTCGCCCGCCGGGGCGAGACCCGGCCCCCGAACCCCAAAAAACCTAAGGCAAAGAAGGCATCAACCGAACCCTCTCCACCGTCTCCCTCTCCACCGCCCCCCGGCTATAAACCAGCGGCACATACTTCCCCTCGAGCCAGAGCGGCGCCAGATCCCGATAGTGCGGACTGTCCGGATCCCCCGACTGCCCCGGCGTATTGATCGCCCGCGAGGCATCCCAATTCCCCACGTCCAGCACCATCCGGAACGAAGCTCCCGACGTGAGCTTGTAGTCATTGGCGCGGTAGCTGGCCGCCATCGGCGTGAACGCCGAGCCCGACATCGGCCAGTCGCCGACTTCCAGCTTCTTGCGCGTGGCCGCATCGACCACGCCGCCGAGCGGATGGCGGAACTCCGCGCGGTGCAGCGCGCCCCACTTCCACGCCGACATGTCGGGCCCGAGCTTGGCCGTGAGCTCCTGCATCGCGGGCGGCAGGGTTTCGAGCAAGAGCGCATCGCGCTGTGCATCGCTCACCCAGCCGAAGGGGTTCTCCAGCAGCAGCAGCATGCGCGTGTTGTCCCCGGGTGCTGCCAGCGAGGCCGCGGCTTCGCCGGCACCGGCCTTGAGCACCGCCGCGCGCAGCGTCTTGGCGTTCCACACTTCGTACAGCGCAGCGGCGGCGCTGTCGCGGTCCATGGTGCCGTCCCAGCCTTGCAACAGCCGCAAGCCGGCGGCCGTGCGGGCATCGTCGCTGCGCAGGCCGGCCAGGAGCTTGAGCAGGCGCTGGGCCGGCGTGGCGACGATGTCGTTCTGCATGCGCTCCGAATCCTCGAGCGTGAAGCGCGAACCCGAGGCGGCCTTTTTCTCGAACAGCTCCTTGAGGCGGCGCGCACGCGCACCGTCGCTCCATTCGTAGCCGATGCCCTTCTTCGCGGCCGGATGGTCGGGCGGGATGTTGTTCTCGTTCGCGGTCACGACGTAGCCGCGCGCGGGGTTGAACTCCGAGGGCAGTTCGTCGCCGTTGCGAAAGCCCGACCACTCGTAGCGGCCATCGCCCGGCACCGGCATGAGGCCGTCCCAGTTGGGGCGGATCGGCGTGAGGCCGCCCGGTATCCAGCCGACGTTGCCGTTGCGGTCGGCATAGACCTGGTTCTCGCCGGGTGCGCCCCAGCGGTTCATGGCGGCGCGGAACTGGTCCCAGTTCTGCGCGCGCATGTAGTCCATCGAACCGAAGTACGGCGCCATGCCAGGCTCCAGCCACGCGGCCCGCAGCGCGAAGGCGCGCCGCTTGCCGGGCTCGGACAGCAGCACCGGGCCGTGCCGCGTGAAGGTGTTGACCACCTCGCGCGGCGCGCTCTCGCCGCGCACGGCAATGCGCTCCGTGACGCGGGTCATCGGCTCCCATCGGCCCTGGTAGCGGTACTCGTTCGGGTTCCGGGGATTGAGCTGGTACACGTACAGGTCTTCCTGGTCCATGTAGAAGCGCGTGAGGCCGAAGGCGATGGTGCCGTTGTGGCCGATCGAGAGGCCCGGCAGGAAGGGTTCGCCGGCGCCGATCGCGTCCATGCCGGGCGCGCTGAGATGCGCCATGTAGCGCAGGCTCGGCGCGCCGTGGGCGCGGTGCGGATCGTTGGCAAGGATCGGGCGCCCGGTGGCGGTGAGCTTCGGCGCGATGACCCAGTTGTTGCTGCCATAGGCGGCCGTCGGATCGCCTTGCAGTGCCTGCTGCCGCTCTTTCTCCTCCTCGGCACTGCGTGCTGCAGCTTCGGCGCTGCCGGGCTGCAGGAGCGCGGACGCGGTCGCCGCCCCGGCAAGCCGTGTGTTGTCCTTGGTGAAGCGCGGCGGCTCGGTGGCGCGCAGGTAGGCCGCGCGCAGTTCGGCCGCCGGCAGGGTGCAGGGGTCGAACCCCACGGGCACCTTGGGCGTGACCGGTGGATCGAGCTCGCGGCGCAGCCAGTCGGCCTTGATGCCCTGGCCGCCGGCACAGAAGGCGCGCGCCCGGTCGATCTCGGACGTGAAGTTGAGCGTGAGGCCGTGATGGCGGATGCGCACCACGTCCTCGGCCGACCAGGTCGACGGCTGGTAGCCCAGCAGCGCGAACTCCTTCGGCAGCAGCGCCGGCTGCGCACGCACCTGCGCCACATAGGCGTTGACGCCGGCCGTGAAGGCCTCGGCCACGCGCTTGGCATCGGAGCCGTAGGCCAGCCATTCGCGGTACATGTCGCCGCGGTAGAGCACGGCACGCGCGGCGCGGTCGCTCTCGACCCAGGCGGGGCCGAAGTCCTTGGCCATCTCGCCAAGGCCGCGCTTGCGCCAGAGATCCATCTGCCAGAGCCGGTCGCGCGCGGCAATGAAGCCCTGCGCAACGAAGGCGTCGTAGAGCGTGCCGGCGTAGAGATGCGGCACGCCCCAGCGGTCGATCAGCACCTCGGCGGGCTTCTCCAGGCCGGGCACCGCGAAGGACGACGGCGCGCGCGGCGGCGTCTGCACATCGGGTGGTCCGGATGCGCAACCCGCGAGCACCAGGGCCGCGAGCGCCGTGGCGCCAATGGAATGCCTTTGACCTAACGAACGCCGCGACGTGGGGCGCAGGTGTCTTGTTCTCATGCGTCTTGTCTCCTGCCGGGTGGAATTTGGCAGCGCACAGTATCCCGATTTGCGCGTTCGCTGGGTGCTGCGAGGGATGACTTGTAGACTTCCTCCTACATGCAGCAAACACCCTCCTCTTCCTCCTGCAGCGGCTGGCTCGGCGGCGCGATCCGCCGCATCGAGGCCGACTACCAGCGCAGCGCCGACACGCACCTGATCCCGCTGCCGCTGCCCGCGCTCGCCGCGGCCGGCATCGACCTGTACCTGAAGGACGAATCGACCCACCCCACCGGCAGCCTCAAGCACCGGCTCGCGCGTTCGCTCTTTCTCTATGCGCTGTGCAACGGATGGGTGCGCGAGGGCACCACCATCGTCGAGGCCTCGAGCGGCTCGACGGCGGTCAGCGAGGCCTACTTCGCGCGGCTGCTGGGCCTGCCCTTCATCGCCGTGATGCCGCGCAGCACCTCGCCCGAGAAGGTGGCACAGATCGCCTTCTACGGCGCGCGCTGCCACTTCGTCGACCATGCGGCGCAGGTCTACGAGGAAGCGCACGCGCTCGCCGAGCAGACCGGCGGCCACTACATGGACCAGTTCACGTACGCCGAGCGCGCCACCGACTGGCGCGGCAACAACAACATCGCCGAAAGCATGTTCCAGCAGATGGCGCGCGAGCGGCATCCGGTGCCGGCGTGGATCGTGGTGGGCGCAGGCACCGGCGGCACCAGCGCCACCATCGGGCGCTACGTGCGCTATCGCTGCCACGACACGCAGGTGTGCGTGCCCGATCCCGAGGGCTCGGTGTTCTCGGCCTACCACCGCAGCGGCGACGCCACGCTGACCGCGGCGGGCTCGCGCATCGAAGGCATCGGCCGGCCGCGCGTGGAGCCGAGCTTCATCCGTTCGCTGGTCGACCGGATGATCGAAGTGCCCAATCTCGATTCGGTGGCCGCCATGCACGCGCTCTCGGCGCTGCTCGGCCGCAAGGTGGGCCCGTCGACCGGCACCAACTTCGTCGGCATGCTCGCCATTGCCGGCGAGATGCGTGCGGCCGGCCGGCAGGGCTCCATTCTTTCGCTGCTGTGCGATGCGGGCGAGCGCTACCTGCCGAGCTATCACGATGCCGCCTGGGTGCAGAACGCGTTCGGCGACATCGGCCCGGCGCAGCAGCGCATCGACGCACTGGTTGCGGGGTGATGCCGCCGGCAGCGCTCCAAGGGTTCTCGCGCCGCAGCCTTTTGCTCGCGGCGCTGGCCGCCGCGCCCGCAGGCTGGGCGCTGCCCGCGCGCACGCTGCAGTTCCCGCGCGACTACGGCAGCCACCCCGACCTGCAAACCGAGTGGTGGTACATCACGGGCCACGCGAAGACCCCGGCGAGGCGCGAGTTCGGCTTCCAGGTGACTTTCTTCCGTTCGCGCGTCGATGCGGCAGAGGGCCTGCGCTCGGCCTTCGCGGCCAGGAACCTCGTGTTCGCGCATGCGGCCGTCACCGACCTCGAAGGCCGCGTGCTGCTGCACGACCAGCGCATTGCGCGCGCGGGCTTCGGCGTTGCATCGGCCAGCGAAGCCGACACCGACGTGCGCCTGCGCGACTGGTCGCTGGTGCGCAGGGAGGACGGCAGCTATTCGGCGCGCATCCCGGCCGGCGAGTTCTCGCTCGACCTGCGCTTCACGCCCACGCAGCCGGTGCTGCTGCAGGGCAAGGCCGGGCTCTCGCGCAAGGGGCCGGACGAAGCGCAGGCGAGCTACTACTACAGCGAGCCGCAGCTGCGCACGCAGGGCCGGCTCGCGCTCAAGGGCCAGGCCTTCGACGTCGGCGGCACTGCCTGGCTCGACCACGAATGGAGCGAGGCGCTGATGCACCCCGAGGCCGTGGGCTGGGACTGGATCGGCATGAACCTGGACGACGGCAGCGCTCTCACCGCCTTTCGCCTGCGGCGCCGCGACGGCAGTGCGCTATGGGCCGGCGGATCGTTTCGCACGCGCGATGGCGCGCTGCGCGTTTTCAACAATGACGAGGTGCGCTTCGACGGCGCGGATACGTGGACCAGCCCGCGCACGCAGGCCAAGTACCCGACCCGATGGCGCGTGCAGACGCCGTCGGGCAGCTTCGAGGTGCGCGCGCTGCTCGACGACCAGGAGCTCGACAGCCGCGGCTCCACCGGCGGGGTGTACTGGGAAGGCCTGAGCGACCTCGTCGATGCGCAAGGCCGCCGCGTCGGCCGGGGCTACCTCGAGATGACCGGCTACGCCGCACCGCTGCGGCTCTGAGGCCGCGCAGCAGCCCTGTGCGGCTGTCATCACACCGTCATGCCGGGCCCCTGAACTCGGCACTCGACGTTTGCACGATGGTCGTGCGCCAAGGCTCGAATGAACAGACGACTCCGGCTCATCGCGCTGCTGATGGCGCTGCTGGCCGCGGCAGGCGCCGCGTGGGTGTTCGCGGCCGCGCGGCCGGCCCCATCGGCAACGAACGCAGCGCTTGAAATCCGCTGGCACGGCAACGGCATCGTGCTGCAAGGCGCGGTCAGGGATGCCGCCACGCAGCGCGCGCTGGTGGACGGCGCGACCGCGCGGCTCGGCGGCGAAGCCGACCAGGTGGTGGACTGGCTCGACATCGTGCCCGCGGCGCTGCCCATCGCGGACGCCGCGTCGCTCGCCAGCCTGATCCGCATCGGGCAGGAGGGCTGGCACCTGCAGCGACGAGCCGCGGAAGGATGGCTGGCCGTGCAGTCGCCCGGCGACGCGCAAAGCGCCCAGGCGGGCGAATTGCTGCAGCGCGCCTTCGGCCCCGGCGTGGCCATCCGCGTGGTTCCCCTGCCCTGATCACGCTTCCTGCGCGGGGCGGTCATGGCGACGTCATCTGCCATGTCCAGCATGCGCTGCATTCCATCCAAAGAGGAGAGGCTCATGCACGCATCGTTGAAACATCTCGCCCTGGCGGGGGTGGTTCTGGCCACCTTGTCCGCATGCGGCGGAAGCAGCCATTCGAACAACGGGTTCATTCCGTTCCTCCCGCCGCCCGCACCGGCGCCGGCACCGCCCCCTGCGCCGGCGCCCGCCGCGCCCGGCAGCATGGACGTGAAGCTCATCGCCTTCAACGACCTGCACGGCAACCTCGAGCCGCCCCGGCTTTCCATCACCGCCCCGGCGAACGGCGGCGGCACGGTGCCGGTGCCCGCCGGCGGCGCCGCCTACCTCGCTTCGGCCATCGCATCGCTCAAGGCGAAGAACGAGAACAACGCCGTGGTCTCGGCCGGCGACATGATCGGCGCCTCTCCGCTGGTGTCGGCGCTGTTCCTCGACGAGCCGACCATCGAGGCCGTGAACGCGATGAAGATCGACTTCAATGCGGTCGGCAACCACGAGTTCGACAAGGGCCAGACCGAGCTCCTGCGCATGAAGAACGGCGGCTGCGCCAAGAACACGCCGCTGGAGCCCTGCCGCGTGAACAAGGCCTTCCCGGGTGCCAACTTCGGCTTCCTGGCGGCCAACACCGTGAAGACCGACGGCACCACGCTGTTCCCCGCCACGGGCATCAAGAGCTTCACCAAGGACGGCGCCACGGTGAAGGTCGCGTTCATCGGCATGACGCTCAAGGGCACGCCCAGCATCGTGACGCCGGCCGGCGTCGCTGGACTGAGCTTCAAGGACGAAGCCGACACGGCCAACGCGCTGATCCCGCAGCTGAAAGCCCAGGGCGCCGACGCCATCGTGGTGGTGGTCCACGAAGGCGGCACCACCACCGTGGGCTACAACGACAAAAGCTGCGCCGGCCTGAGCGGCGACATCCTGCCGATCCTCGACAAGCTCGACGCCTCCGTCGACGTGGTGATCTCGGGCCACACGCACCGCTCCTACACCTGCGACTACGGCAAGACCAACCCGGCCAAGCCCTTCCTTTTGACCAGCGCCGGCCAGTACGGCACCCTGCTGACCGACATCAACCTGACGATCGACACGCGCACCCGCAAGGTCACGGCAAAGTCGGCCGACAACGTGATCGTCCAGGGCGAGGCCTACACCAGCGGCGCAACCACGGTGGCGCTGACCGACCAGTACCCCGTGTTCGGCAAGAACCAGGAAGTGGCCGCGCTCGTCAGCCAGTACCTGTCCGTCGCGGCGCCGCTGGTGCAGCGGGTGGTGGGCACGCTCTCCGGCCCCGCCACGCGCACGCAGGTGGCCTCGCGCGAAAGCGTGCTGGGCAACCTGATCGCCGATGCGCAGCTCGCCGCCACCAGCGCCAGCAACAAGGGCGGCGCGCAGATCGCGTTCATGAATCCGGGCGGCGTGCGCGCCGACCTGGTGCCGGCCGGCGACGGCAGCGTGACCTATGGCCAGATCTTCAGCGTGCAGCCCTTCGGCAACAGCCTGGTGGTGAAGACGATGACCGGCGCGCAGATCAAGGCCTTGCTCGAGCAGCAGTTCAACAGCGGCAGCAACACGGTCGCCTCGCCAAGGGTGCTGCTGCCTTCGCGCAGCCTGAGCTACAGCTACAGCCTTTCGGCGCCCGCGGGCTCGCGCATCAGCAACATGGCGCTCAATGGAACCGCCATGACCGACGGCGCGAGCTACCGCGTGACGATGAACAGCTTCCTGGCCACCGGCGGCGACAACTTCACGGTCTTCAACCAGGGCACCGACACGCTCGGCGGCGACCAGGACGTGGACGCCCTCGAGGCCTACATCAAGGCGAACAGCCCGCTCGCGCCGCCCGCGGCCAACCGCATTACGGCGCTGCCCTGAGGGGGGCCAGAAACGAAGAAGGCGGACAGAATCCGCCTTGTTTCGCTTCAGGCCTTCTTGCCGCGGCGCCGGTCGATGAAGGCGATGACCTCGCCCATGATGCCCCTGCGGAACGCCAGCACGCAGATCACGAAGATCAGGCCCGTGACCATGGTGACCGACTCGCCCAGCGTGTTGAACCAGTCGACGCCGGTGAGGTGCGCCATGAAGCTGCCGAAGTCGCCCACCTTGTTCTCCAGCAGCACCACCACCGCCGAGCCCACCAGCGGGCCCGACAGCGTACCCAGGCCGCCCACCAGCGTCATGAGGATCACGTGGCCCGAGGCGGTCCAGTGCACGTCGCTCAGCGAAGCGAAGCCGAGCACCAGCGTCTTGAGCGAGCCGGCCAGGCCCGACAGCGCGGCCGAGATCACGAAGGCCAGCAGCTTGAAGCGGTTGACGTCGTAGCCGAGCGAGATGGCGCGCGGCTCGTTCTCCTTGATGCCCTTGAGCACCTGCCCGAACGGCGAATGCACGGTGCGCGCAATGAGCAGGAAGGCCGCCACCACGATCACCAGCGCAACGTAGTACATCGTGAGGTCGTCGCGCAGGTCGATGAGGCCGAAGAGCTTGCCGCGCGGCACGCTCTGCAGCCCGTCCTCGCCGCCCGTGAACGGTGCCTGCAGCGCGACGAAGTACATCATCTGCGCGAGCGCCAGCGTGATCATCGAAAAATAGATGCCCTGGCGGCGGATGGCCAGCCAGCCGAACACCAGGCCCAGCAGCGCGCCGGCCAGCGTGCCCATGACGAGGCCGAGCTCGGGCGTGAAATGCCAGACCTTGAGCGCCTGGCCCGTGAGGTAGGCCGAGCCGCCAAGGAACGCGGCATGCCCGAAGGACAGCATGCCGGTGTAGCCCAGCAGCAGGTTGAAGGCGCAGGCAAAGAGCGCAAAGCACAGCACCTTCATCACGAACACCGGATAGAAGCCGATGAAGGGTGCGGCGACGAGTGCCAGCAGCAGCACCCCGTAGACGACGAGCGATATTTTCTTCATGGACTTCACTTCTCGCTGCCGAACAGGCCCGCCGGGCGGATCAGCAGCACCACGACCATGATCACGAACACCACGGTGGCCGAAGCCTCCGGGTAGAACACCTTGGTCAGGCCCTCGATCACGCCGAGCCCCAGGCCCGTGAGGATGGCGCCCATGATCGAGCCCATGCCGCCGATCACGACCACCGCGAACACGATGATGATGAGGTTCTGCCCCATCAGCGGCGAGATCTGGATCACCGGCGCCGCGAGCACGCCGGCAAAAGCCGCCAGCGCTACGCCGAAGCCGTAGGTCAGCGTCACCATCAGCGGCACGTTGACGCCGAAGGCCTCCACCAGCCGCGGGTTCTCGGTGCCGGCGCGCAGGTAGGCACCGAGCCGCGTCTTTTCAATTGCATACCAGGTGGCAAAGCACACCACCAGCGACGCCACCACCACCCACGCGCGGTAGTTGGGCAGGAACATGAAGCCCAGGTTGGTGCCGCCGCTCAGCGCCTCGGGCGTGCTGTAGGCCAGGCCAGAGACGCCGTACACCGAGCGGAAGCCGCCTTCGATCAGCAGCGTGAGGCCCAGCGTGAGCAAGAGGCCGTAAAGGTGGTCGAGCTTGTAGATCCAGCGCAGCAGCAGCCGCTCGATCAGCACGCCGAACAGGCCGACGATGACCGGCGCCACCACCAGCATGACCCAGTAGTTGACGTTGAAGTAGTTCATCGCCATCCACGACAGCACCGCCCCCATCATGAACAGCGCGCCATGCGCGAAGTTGATGACGTTGAGCAGCCCGAAGATCACCGCCAGCCCCAGGCTCAGGATCGCGTAGAACGACCCGTTGACCAGCCCCAGCAGGAGCTGGCTCAACAGGGCAGGCATGGAAATATTCATCGTGAATGGAATCGAGGTTCAGAAAGGAGGCAGCGGCTTCGCGCGGGGGCGCCGCGTACGGCCGCCTCCCGCTCAGGCAACGCTTACTTCCACAGCGCGCAGGTGCTTTCTTCCTTGGTCGTGTAGACCTGGTCGCCCGGCACCTTCTTGACGATCTTCAGCAGGTCCCAGGGGCCCTTGGATTCCGAAGGCTTCTTGACCTCGGCCAGCAGCATGTCGTGCACCATGCGGCCGTCGGCGCGGATCACGCCCTTGGCGTAGAAGTCGTTGATCGGCGTTTTCTTGAGGTAGGCCATGACCTTGTCGGCATCGGTGCTCTTCACGGCTTCCACGGCCTTGAGGTAGGCCATGGTGGCCGAGTAGTCGGCGGCCTGGATGTCGGTCGGCTTGTTCTTGGTCTTGGCTTCGTAGCGCGCGGCCCACTTGCGCGACTCGTCGTCGGCGTCCCAGTACCAGCTGGTGGTGTGCAGCAGGCCCTGCGTGGCCGGCAGGCCCAGGCTCTTCACGTCGGTGAGGAACACCAGCAGGCCCGCGATCTTCATCGACTTGTCGATGCCGAATTCCTTCGAGGCCTTCATCGAGTTGATGAAGTCGCCGCCGGCATTGGCCAGGCCCAGCACCTGGGCCTTGGAGTTCTGCGCCTGCAGCAGGAAGGACGAGAAGTCCGACGCATTGAGCGGCGCCCGCACCGCGCCCACCACCGAGCCGCCCTTGGCCTTGACGACCTTGGCGGTGTCGGCCTCGAGCGCATGGCCGAAGGCATAGTCGGCCGTCAGGAAGAACCAGCTCTTGCCGCCGGTGTCGACCACCGCGCCGCCGGTGCTCTTGGCGAGCGCGACGGTGTCGTAGGCGTAGTGCACGGTGTAGGGGCTGCACTGCGCGTTGGTGAGCGCCGAGGTGGCCGCGCCGTTGGTGAAGAACACGCGCTTCTTCTCCTGCGCCACCTTGGCGGTGGCCAGCGCCACGCCCGAATTGGTGCCCGCGAAGATCATCGTGGCGCCGGCGGTGTCGATCCATTCGCGCGCCTTGGAGGCGGCGATGTCGGGCTTGTTCTGGTGGTCGACGCTCAGCACCTCGACCGGCTGGCCGAGCACCTTGCCGCCCATGTCGTCGATGGCCATCTGGATGGCCGTGGCGCCGCCCTTGCCTTCCAGGTCGGCGTACAGGCCCGACAGGTCGCTGATGTAGCCGATGACGACCTTCTCCTGCGCCTGCACGGCATGGCTCGCAAGACCCGCGGCCCCGAGCATGAGAGCAATGATTTTGAGCTTGGTTTGCATGGTGTCTCCTGAATAGTTGAAAGGGTCGTCGACAGAAAAAATTGCGTGCGCTCGCCTACACGCCCAGCAGCTCGCTGAGCACGGGCATCTTGGCTTCGAGCTCCTTGGCGCCGAAGGCCTCGACCATGCGGCCGTGCTCCATGACGTAGAAGCGGTCGGCCAGCGGCGCGGCAAAGCGGAAGTTCTGCTCCACCATCACGATGGTGTAGCCCTTGGCGCGCAGCGTGTGGATCATCCGCGCGAGTGCCTGCACGATGACGGGCGCGAGGCCTTCGGAGATCTCATCGAGCAGCAGCAGCTTGGCGCCGGTGCGCAGGATGCGCGCCACCGCGAGCATCTGCTGCTCGCCGCCCGACAGCCGCGTGCCCGGGCTGTGGCGGCGCTCGGCCAGGTTGGGGAACATCTCGTAGATCTCGGCCACCGACATGCCCTGCCCCACGCCCTTGCCGTTCTTGAGCGGCGGCGGCAGCAGCAGGTTCTCCTCGGCCGAGAGGCTCGCGAAGATGCCGCGCTCCTCGGGGCAATAGCCGATGCCCAGGTGCGCGATGCGGTGCGTGGCCATGCCGATGGTCTGCACGCCGTTGACTTCGATGCTGCCCTTGCGCGAGCCGGTCAGGCCCATGATCGCGCGCAGCGTGCTGGTGCGCCCCGCGCCGTTGCGCCCGAGCAGCGTGACGACCTCGCCGGGCTGCACCACCATGTCGACGCCGTGCAGCACATGCGATTCGCCGTACCAGGCGTGCAGGCCCTTGATTTCGAGCGCGGCGGTCATCTCAATGGGCTCCTTGCAGCTGGCCGTCGGTGGTGCCCATGTAGGCCTCCATCACCTGCGGATTCCTCGAGACTTCGGCGTACGGCCCTTCGGCCAGCACGGCACCGCGCTGCAGCACCGTGATGGTGTCGGCAATGGTCGAGACCACGCTCATGTTGTGCTCGACCATCAGGATGGTGCGGCCGGCCGACACGCGCTTGATGAGTTCGGCCACGCGGTGCACGTCCTCGTGGCCCATGCCCTGCGTGGGTTCGTCGAGCAGCATCAGCTCGGGGTCCATGGCCAGCGTGGTCGCGATCTCGAGCGCGCGCTTGTGGCCGTAGGGCAGGTTCACCGTGAGTTCGTCGGCTTCGTGCGCGAGGCCGACCTCGGCCAGCAGTTCGCGGGCGCGTGCGTCGAGCGGCTCGAGCGTCTTCTCGCTCTTCCAGAAGTGGTACGAGGTGCCGAGCGCGCGCTGCAGTCCGAGGCGCACGTTCTCCAGCAGCGTGAGGTGCGGAAACACCGCCGATATCTGGAACGAGCGGATGATGCCGCGCCGCGCGATCTGCGCCGGCCGCTCGCCCGTGATGTCCTGCCCGTTGAACAGGATCGTGCCGCTGGTGGGTTCGAGAAACTTGGTGAGCAGGTTGAAGCAGGTGGTCTTGCCGGCGCCGTTCGGGCCGATCAACGCATGGATCGAGCCGCGCACCACCGAGAGATCGACCTTGCTGACCGCAGTGAACCCCTTGAATTCCTTGGTGAGCTGGCGTGTTTCGAGGATGACGTCGCTCATCTCGCGAAGTCGCCCGGGTTCAGGAAAGATATGTGGGTCATGCGGTCCATCTCATCGCGCCACTGTCGAGCGCGGACCGATTGTTCGTGGCCGCCTCCCGCTTGCATACTGGGGCAAATGCCTATGCTGCAGTGCAACCTTCCGCCCGCGGCCGCTCACTGCGGCGCGCGACTGTCGTCACAATGACAATGACCCATCGGTTCGAACCCTTCAGTCCCATGCCGAACTTCCGCTCGCCCGAATTCCTGACCGGCCACATCGTGCACACGCTGGCCTTCTATGAGCCGGTCTGCCGCGACCCATCAGGTGGCTTCTTCCACTTCTTCAAGGACGACGGCACGGTGTACGACCGGCGCACGCGCCACCTCGTCAGCAGCACGCGCTTCGTCTTCAACCATGCGATGGCGTACCGGCGCTTCGGCGATCCGAAGCACCTCGACGGCGCGCGCCACGGCCTGACTTTCGTGCAGCGCGCGCATGCGCAGCCGGGCGGCGGCTATGCGTGGCAGGTCGACTGGCACGAGGGCCGCGCCACCGTGCAGGACGGCACGCAGCATTGCTACGGCCTGGCCTTCGTGCTGCTCGCGCATGCGCATGCGCTCATGGCCGGCATCGAAGAAGCGCGCTCAGGGCTCGAGGCCACCTGGCAGCTGATGGAGCGGCATTTCTGGGAGCCTCGGCACGCGCTCTATGCCGACGAAGCCAGCCCCGACTGGCACGTGGGCACGTACCGCGGCCAGAACGCCAACATGCACGCCTGCGAAGCGATGCTTGCGGCCTTCGAGGCCACGCAGGACGCGCGCTACCTCGATCGCGCGCTCGCGCTGGCGGAGTCGGTCACGGGCCGGCAGGCGGCGCTGGCCGGCGGACTGGTCTGGGAGCACTACCGCGAAGACTGGTCGGTCGACTGGGACTACAACCGCGGCGACAAGAGCAACATCTTCCGGCCCTGGGGCTTCCAGACCGGGCACCTGACCGAGTGGGCCAAGCTGCTGCTGCAACTGGAGCGCGCGCTGGTTGCCGCGGGCCGCGAAGCGGAGTGGGCCGTGCCGCGCGCCAGGCACTTCTTCGACACCGCGATGCTGCGCGGCTGGGACGCGGCGCATGGCGGCCTCGCCTACGGATTCGGCCCCGATGGCGCGGTGTGCGACGGCGACAAGTACTTCTGGGTGCAGGCCGAGAGTTTTGCCGCCGCCGCCCTGCTGGCCGCGCGCACCGGCGATGCCGGCTACTGGAGCTGGTACGACCGCATCTGGGCCTGCAGCTGGGCGCATTTCGTCGACCACCGCCATGGCGCGTGGTACCGCATTCTCACGCCCGACAACCGCAAGATCAGCGACGAAAAAAGCCCCGCCGGCAAGACCGACTACCACACCATGGGCGCGTGCTACGACGTGCTGCGCGCACTCGGCGCCTGAAGAGCAGCGCCCGCCCTCAATGCGCGCCGGCTGCGGCGTCGCCCCCGGCACCGCCGCGCTGCGGCTTGGCCAGCCACACCAGCGGAATCAGCAGCAGGAACAGGATCGCCGACGCATAGAAGATGTCGTTGGTGGCCAGCATGAAGGCCTGCTGGTCGACGATGCGGTTGATCTGGCCCATCACCTGCTCGGTGCTCAGGCCGCTGCTCGCCAGTCCCGACATCGCGCTGGCTGCTGCGTTGTTGCCCGGGTTCACCGACTCCGCGAGCTGCGAGTGGTGCAGCGCCGCGCGGTTCTCCCACAGCGTGGTGGTGATCGACGTGCCCATGGCGCCCGCCGTGATGCGCAGGAAGTTCGACAGCCCCGATGCGGCCGGTATGCGGTCGGGCGTGAGGCCCGAGAGCGTGATGGTCACCAGCGGAATGAAGAAGAACGCCATCGCGATGCCCTGGATGATCGTCGGGATGATGATCGTCACGAAGTCGGCCTGCGTGTTGAAGTTCGAGCGCATCCACAGCACCAGCGCAAACACCAGGAACGAGAAGGTGGCGTAGCGCCTTGGGTCGATCTTGGCCACGGTGAGCCCGACCACCGGCGAGAAGAAGATCGCCAGCAGCCCCACCGGCGCCATGATCATGCCGGCCTGCGTGGCGGTGTAGCCCATCCATTGCTGCAGCCACAGCGGCAGGAGCACCACGTTGCCGAAGAACAGGCCATAGGCCACGGCGGTGGCCACGGCGCCCGACCAGAAGTTGCGGCGCTTGAAGAGCGACAGGTCGACCACCGGGTGCTTGTCGGTCAGCTCCCAGATCAGGAAGAAGGCGAAGCCGACCACCGCGATCACGGCCATCGTGACGATCTCGGGCGAGTGGAACCAGTCGAGCTCCTTGCCCTTGTCGAGCATGAGCTGCATCGAGCCGACCCACAGCACCAGCAGCGCGAGGCCGATGGCGTCGATCGGCACCTTGTGCGTGTTGCTCTCGCGCTTGCGGTAGAGCGCCCAGGTGATGCCGGCCGCGACGATGCCCACGGGAATGTTGATGTAGAAGATCCACGGCCATGAGATGTTGTCGGTGATCCAGCCGCCCAGCAGCGGCCCCATCACGGGCGCGACCAGCGTGGTCATCGACCACATCGCCATTGCGAGGCCCGCCTTGGCGCGCGGATAGCTCGACAGCAGGAGCGTCTGCGACAGCGGGATCATCGGCCCCGCGACAAAGCCCTGCAGCGCGCGGAACAGGATCAGCGTGGTCATGTTCGGCGCCAGGCCGCACAGGAGCGAGCTGACCATGAACAGGATCACGCTGGCCATGAACAGGCGCACCTGTCCGAAGCGCTGCGTCATGAAGCCCGTGAGCGGCACCGCGATGGCGTTGGCCACCGCGAAGCTGGTGATGACCCAGGTGCCTTGCGTGGTGCTCACGCCCAGGTCGCCCGAGATGGCCGGCAGCGACACGTTCGCGATCGACGAATCGAGCACGTTCATGAAGGTCGCGGCCGACAGCGCGATCGTGCCCCAGACGCGGGCGGCGCCCTCGAGCGGCGGATGCGCGACGTAGGCGGGAGCAGCAGTGGCCATTGGCTTTGCCTCGGAAACCGTGAACGGCGATCAGCCGGGATGGGATTGCGAAGCAGCCTGTGCCGCGGTGCCGGCGGCGGCCGCGGGCACGGCGGAGCGGCCCGCAGCCGGTGCCGGCGCCGCAGAGGCGGCCGGTGCGCCGCGGCCCAGGTTGGCGGCCACGATGCGGTCGACTTCGGCGTCGGCGCCCTGGTCGAGCTTGCTGTAGACCTGCGTCTGCGAGATGGCGGTGGGGCGCGGCGCGTCGGCCAGCATCTTGCCGCTCTTTTGCGAGATGTCGATCTCGGCGTCCATCGACAGGCCGATGCGCAACGGGTTGGCCTTGAGCTGCTCGGGGTCGAGCGCGATGCGCACGGGCACGCGCTGCACCACCTTGATCCAGTTGCCGGTGGCGTTCTGCGCGGGCAGCAGCGCAAACGCGCTGCCGGTGCCCACGCCCAGGCCCGCGACCTTGCCGGTGTATTCCACCTTCTTGCCGTAGACGTCGGCCCTGAGCTTCACGGGCTGGTCGATGCGGATGTTGCGCAGCTGCACTTCCTTGAAGTTGGCGTCGACCCACAGCTGGTTCAGCGGCACGATCGACATCATCGGCGTGCCGGCCGCCACGCGCTGGCCGAGCTGCACGGTGCGCTTGGCGACGTAGCCGTCCACCGGCGCCGGCAGCGCGACGCGCTGCGTGGCCAGGTAGGCCTCGCGCACCTTGGCGGCGGCCGCCAGCACGCTCGGGTGCTGGGCCACGCTGGTGCCCTCGGTCAGCGACTGGTTGCTGGCCAGCGCTTCGCGCGCGGCCACCACGCCGGCCTGCGCGGCGGCGAGCTGGCTCTTGGCATTGTCCAGCGCCGTCTCGGCGTGGTTGAGTTCTTCCTTGGAGACCGCGCCGTTGCCCGACAGCGCGCGGCGGCGCTGCAGGTCGTCCTGCGCCTTGGCGATGTCGCTCTGCGCCTTGACGATGTCGGCCTGGCGCAGCGTGATCTGCGCGGCCAGCGAACCGTTGTTGGCATAGAGCGTGCGCACCTGGCGCACGGCCTGCGCGAGCGCGGCCTCGGCCTGCTCGAGCGCCACCTTCGCATCGGCGGGGTCCAGCTGCACCAGCGGCTGGCCGGCCTTCACGAAGTCGGTGTCGTCGGCATTGATGGCCATGACGGTGCCGCCGATCTGCGGCGTGATCTGGATCACGTTGCCCTGCACGTAGGCGTTGTCGGTGTCCTCGTAGTGGCTGGCCACCAGCCATTCGTAGAGGCCCCAGCCGCCGCCGGCGACGATCACCACGGCCGCCAGCGCGGTCAGTGCGCGGCGGCGCTTGCCGTTGCCGGCGGGTGCTTCGGGAGCTGCGGAAGCGTTGGCTGCAGCGGGCGTCGGTGTGTTGTTGTCGCTCATGATGGAGTTCTTTCCGAAGACGAAAAAAGTCGGTTCAGTTCAGTTCGATGCGGCAGGTGAAGCGGTGGCCGCGGCGGTGGCGGTTGCCGGCGGCTGCCAGCCGCCGCCGAGCGCGCGCGCCAGGCCCACCTGCGTGTCGAGCGCGCGTGCGGCCAGGTCGACCGCCAGCCGCCGCTGCGCGAGCACGGCGGTTTCGGCGGTCAGCACGTTGAGGTAGTTGCCCAGGCCCGCGCGATAGCGCTGCACGGCGATGTCGTAGGCCCCTTCGGCAGCGGCCTGCGCGGCGCGCTGCTCGGCCTGCTGGCGCGTGATCGACTGGGCACTGGACACCTGGTCGGCCGCGTCATGCACCGCATCGAGCACGGTGGCGTTGTAGCTCTCGATCGCGGCGTCCAGGTCGGCCGCCTTGCCGCGCAGGTTGGCGCGCAATTGGCCGCCCTCGAAGATCGGCAGGTGGATCGCGGGGCCCACGCCCCACTGCTCGCTGCCCGACTTGAGCAGCTTGCCGAAGCCCAGGCTCTGGAAGCCGGCGAAGGCCGTGAGGTTCACGTTGGGATAGAACTGGGTTTTGGCGTTGGCCACGTCGCTGGTGGCGGCCTCGACGCGCCAGCGCGCGGCGGCGATGTCGGCGCGGCGGCCCAGCAGGTCGGCCGGAATGCTGGCCTGCAGCGCCATCGGCTTGACGGCTTCGAGCATTGGCGGCTTGAGCGATGCGGACACGTCGGGCTGGCCCACAAGTGCGTCGAGCGCATGCTGCTGCAGCGCGATCTGCTCGCCGAGGGCTTCGATCTGCTGGCGCGCTTCGGGCAGGCCGCCTTCGCTCTGGCGCAGCTCGAGGCGGGTATCGAGGCCCGCGGACACGCGGTCATGCACCAGCTTGAGCGTTTCCTCGCGCTGGGCCAGCGTGCGCCGCGCCACGCCGAGCTGCTCGTTCAGGCGCGCCCACTGGAAGTAGCTGCGCGCCACGTTGCTGGCCAGCAGCACGCGCGCGGCATCGGCGTCGGCTGCTGCGGCGTTGGCGGCGCCGATGGCGGCTTCGAGCGCGGTGCGGTTCTTGCCGAAGAAGTCGAGCTCCCAGCTCGCGCCGAGCTGCAGCAGGCCGATGTTCTGCGTGGAGCCGCCGAGCGGCGCGGGATAGATGTAGTTGCTGTTGAACTTCTGGCGCTTGAGGTCGAGTTCGCCGTTGACCTTGGGCTTCAGTGCCGACTCGGCGATGTCCGCCGAGGCCTGCGCGCGCGCGAGCCGCGCCCGCGCCACCTGCAGGTTCGGATTGCCGGCCACGGCCTGGTCGATCAGCGTGTTGAGCTGCGCATCGCCGAAGGCGAGCCACCATTGGCGCTCGACGGCCGGCACGGCGGCGGCGCTGCGGTCCGCGGCAAGGCCGAGCGACGCGGCGTCGCGCAGCCTGGCCTCGGAGCCGATGCCGGCCATGTCGGCGCAGCCGGCCAGCGCGGCCACAAGCAGCACGGCGGCAACAACGGGGGTGCGGCGCAAGGCGCGCGCGGCAAGGGATTCAGTCATTTTTATCTCCACGGGCCGCCAGGGCCTGGGCGTTGTCGAGAATGCGGCGCAGGTAGCCCTTGAGTTGCTCCCACTCCTCCTTGGTGAAGCCCGCCAGGTGCTCGTTCTGCACGCGGCTCAGCACGTACGGCACCTCCTGGGCGGCGGCGCGGCCTTCCTCGGTGAGCTCGATGTTGACCACGCGCCGGTCTTCCAGCGAACGCACGCGGCGGCACAGGCCCTTGGCCTCGAGGCGGTCGAGCAGGCGCGTCATGGCACCCGCGTCGAGCTCGCAGGCCCGGGCCAGTTCGGCCACCGTGGTGGCAGCGCCGACATGCAGCTTGTACAGCGGCAGCCATTGCGGAAAAGTGGGACCACCGGGCTCGCACATACGGGTTTCTACCGCCTGGGCCACCGCGCTGAGGATGCGGCGCATCAAATACCCGATGCTTTCCTCGGCCTTGTAGTCCTCGGCACGGTAGAAATCGACCGGCCGGCGCCCGGCGTCGCCGGAGGCCGGCGGGAGTTGCGGATTGTCTGCATCGCTCATGGGTCGGAATATTAATTGTCTGGGCAATTATTGTCAAGGCCACCTTTGCGATGGCAAGGGTCGGTAGAATCCGCGCCATGGCTTCTTCCCCTCTGTCTTCACCGGCCAAGGGCTCGCCCCGATCGCTGTCGGGCCTGAGCCCTTTTCTTCGGCCCTACCGCGTGCAGATCGTGCTGGCGGGCATCTTCCTGGTGATGGCCGCCGTCACCACGCTGGTGTTTCCGCTGGCGCTGCGCAGCCTGATCGACGGCGGTTTGGTGAGCGCCGACAAGGGCGCGCAGACCATGGCGCTGCGCGAGCACTTCGGCGCCCTGTTTGCCGTGGCCGTGGCCCTCGGCCTCTTTTCGGCGGCGCGCTTCTATACGGTGAGCTGGCTCGGCGAACGCGTCACGGCCGACCTGCGCAACGCCGTCTACGGCCACGTGCTGCGCCAGAGCCCGGCGTTCTTCGAGACCACCCAGACCGGCGAAGTGCTGTCGCGCCTCACGGCCGACACCACGCTGGTCCAGACGGTGGTCGGCTCGTCGCTGAGCATGGGCCTGCGCAATGCCGTCATGGGCGTCGGCGCGCTCGCGGTGCTGATCTGGACCAACCCCTATGTGATGGTCCAGGTGCTGGGCATCCTGGTGCTGGTGGTGCTGCCGAGCATGTGGTTCGGACGGCGCGTGCGCAAGCTCTCGCGCGCGAGCCAGGACCGCGTGGCCGATTCGAGCGCCATCGCGGCCGAGGTGCTCAACGCGATTCCGGTGGTGCAGAGCTACACGGCCGAATCGCGCGAGGCCGGCCGCTTCAAGGCCTCGACCGAGAACGCCTTCAAGACCGCGGTGCGCCGCACCAAGGCGCGCTCGGTGCTGGTGGCCTTCATCATCATCGCCACCTCGGCGGCGCTGCTCTGGGGCCTCTACCAGGGCACGCAGGCGGTGCTGCGCGGCGACATCACGGCCGGCCACCTGGGCCAGACGGTGGTGTACGTGGCCATTCTTGCGAGTGCGACCGCGGTACTCGGCGAGGTCTATGGCGACCTGCTGCGCGCGGCCGGCGCAACCGAGCGCCTGATGGAACTGCTGCATGCCCCGGCGGCCATCGTTTCCCCGCCCGATCCGGTGGCTGCGCCCGTCCCCGTGGCGGGCAGCGCCGTCCAGCTCGAGGCGGTGACCTTCCACTACCCCTCGCGGCCCGGCACGCCGGCGCTCAAGGACTTCAGCCTCGACATCGCGCCCGGCGAAACGGTGGCCCTGGTGGGATCGAGCGGCGCCGGCAAGAGCACGGTGTTCCAGCTGCTGCTGCGCTACTACGATCCGCAATCGGGCCGCCTGCTGCTCGACGGCGCGCCGCTGGCCTCGCTCGCGCTGCCCGAGTTGCGCACCCGCATCGGCCTGGTGCCGCAGGACGCCGTGATCTTCTCGGCCAGCGCCTTGGAGAACATCCGCTACGGCCGCCCCGAAGCCACGGCCGACGAGGTGCATGCCGCCGCGCGCGCGGCCTTTGCGCACGATTTCCTGCAGGCGCTGCCCGAGGGCTACGACACTTTCCTGGGCGAGCGGGGGGTGCGCCTGTCGGGCGGACAGCGCCAGCGCATCGCGATTGCGCGCGCCATCCTCAAGAACCCGCCGCTGCTGCTGCTCGACGAAGCCACCAGCGCACTCGACGCGGAGAGCGAGCGCATGGTGCAGGCGGCGCTCGAATCGGCCATGGAAGGCCGCACAACGCTGGTGATTGCGCACCGCCTGGCCACCGTGCAGAAGGCCGACCGCATCATCGTGCTGGACCATGGCGGCATCGTCGAACAGGGAACGCACGCCACGCTGGTGGCGCAAGGCGGGGTCTATGCCCGCCTGGCCGCGCTGCAGTTCACGGCTTGATGCTGGACCGGCTGCAGGCTACTGCAGCGTTTCCTTGAGCGCTGCGGGGATGGGCAGGGCCATCACCGGAATGCCCTCTTCGAGCAGCGCCTCGGCCTGCTCGCGGGTCGCCTGGCCGCGGATGCCGCGCTCTTCGGCTTCGCCGTAGTGCATCCTTCGCGCCTCGTCGGCAAAACGGTCGCCCACGTCCTCGGTCTTTGCGAGAACCTCGCGCACGGCGCGCATCCAGCGGGCCTCCGGGGACTGTTCGGCCGGGAGCTGGGCCTTGGCGGGCACCGAAGATGGCAATGCCGATGCCGCAGCGGCCTCTGCCGGCGCCTTCGCGTTGCCCAGGTTCAGGCGCGGCGCGCTCAGCAGCTTGACGATGCGCGTGTCGGCACACACCGGGCATTCCACCAGTCCGGCGGCCAGCTGGGTTTCGAAAGCCTCATTGGACGCAAACCAGCCTTCGAAGCCGTGGCCATGCGAGCAGCGCAGATCGAGAACCTTCATGCGCGGATTATCCCGCGCCGCCCTGCGAAGCGGTGGCTTGCCAATCGAGTGACCATGCACCCGAAAGAACGTTCTGCAGCCACAGCGTGCAGGTCAGCGACTTGGCATCGGTGAGCGTGCCGTCGCGGCACCAGAGCGCAACTTCGGCCGGCGTGGCCGTGAACACGTCGAGAAACTCGCCATGATCGAGCTGCCGCTTGCCGAGCGACAGGCCGCGCGCAAAGTAGATGTGGATGATCTCGGTGGAATACGCCACGGCCAGGTGCATGGCGCCGGCGTAGGCCCATTCGCTCGCGGTGTAGCCGGTTTCCTCGAGCAGTTCGCGCTGGCCGCACACCAGCGGGTCTTCGCCCGCATCGAGCTTGCCGGCCGGAAACTCGACCATCACGTGCCCGACCGGATAGCGGTACTGCCGCTCCAGCACCACGCGGCCGTCGTCGAGCAGCGGAATCACCACCACCGCGCCCGGGTGGATCACGTACTCGCGCGTGGCGCTGTGGCCGTCGGGCAGGCGCACGGTGTCGCGGCAGACCTGGAGGAAGTTGCCCTTGACCAGCACCTCGCTGGCCGTGCGTTCTTCCTTCAGGTGCGAATCGGCAATGGGAGAAGTCATGTCGGTCATCCGTGCCTGTGCTTCATGAGGTAGCGCCAGGTGAACCCTGGAAAGGCCAGCACGATGAAAAGCGCGCCGGTCACCGCGTAGAACTCCCAGCCCTGGGGGGCGATCTGCCCTGCCCGGCTTTCGAACAGCAAGCCCACGCCGCCCGCGGCGAAGTACAGCACCACCAGTTCGGCGAGCCGCACAGCCAGAGGCTTGGGCCGCGTGGCCAGGGGCACGACGCCGAACAGCCGGTCATTGAAGAACGGCAGGTTGGCCGCCAGCAGCGCCACCAGCAGAACGACCCAGACCGATGCGGTTTGCGACACCGTGGGCGGGCCGGGGTCAGTTCGCCAGCGTGGCCACGATGGCCTTGGCGCACAGCGTCATGAGGCCGCCGGGCACGATGCCCAGCACGAGGATCAGCAGGCCGTTGATCGACAGCACGGTGCGCACGTCGCGCGGCGCCGACACGGTGCTGGCCGTGACCGGAGCGTCGAAGTACATGACCTTGACCACGCGCAGGTAGTAGAAGGCGCCGATCAGCGACATGACCACCGCAAACACCGCCAGGCCGATGTAGAGCGCCTGGCCCGAGGCGATCAGCGCCTGCAGCACCGCCAGCTTGGCGTAGAAACCGACCAGCGGCGGCAGGCCCGCGAGCGAGAACATCGCGATGGCCATCACGCCGGCGTACAGCGGGCTGCGCTGGTTCAGGCCGGCCAGGTCGGTGATCTCTTCGCTTTCGAAACCCTCGCGCGCCAGCAGCAGGATGATGCCGAAGCTCGCCAGCGTGGTCAGCACGTAGGTCACGATGTAGAACATCGAGGCGCTGTAGGCGAACTGTGCGTTGTAGGTGTTGCCGTTGACCACGCCCGCCACCAGGCCGAGCAGCATGAAGCCCATCTGCGCAATGGTCGAGTAGGCCAGCATGCGCTTGAGGTTGGTCTGCGCGATGGCGGCCAGGTTGCCCACCAGCAGCGAGGCGATGGCCAGGAGCGCCAGCATCTGCTGCCAGTCGATGGCCAGCGGCAGCAGCCCTTCCACCAGCAGGCGGATGATGATGGCAAAGGCGGCCAGCTCGGGCGCCGCGCCGATCAGCAGCGTGACCGCCGTCGGAGCGCCCTGGTAGACGTCGGGCACCCACATGTGGAAAGGCGCCGCCCCCACCTTGAAGGCCAGGCCCGCCACGATGAACACCAGGCCGAACACCAGCACCTGGTGGTTCACCTTGCCGCTCGCGATGATCTTGAACACTTCGTTGGTGTCGAGCGAACCGGTCGCGCCGTACAGCATCGACAGGCCATAGAGCAGGAAGCCGCTGGCCATGGCGCCGAGCACGAAGTACTTCATGGCCGCTTCGCTGGCCACCGCGTTGTCGCGGCGCAGCGCCACCAGCGCATAGCTCGACAGCGTGAGCAGTTCGAGGCCCAGGTAGATCAAGAGGAAGTTGCTGCCCGAGATCATCACGAACATGCCCAGCAGCGCGAACATGCCGATGGTGAACATCTCGCCGCCGCGCAGCATGTCGCGGTCCGCCGCATAGGGCCGTCCGTAGACCAGCGTGACCATCAGGGCCACGGTGGCAAAGCACTTGAGCCAGTTGCCCATGGGGTCGCTCACGACCATGCCGCCGAAGCCGTAGACCGTCTTGCCGTCGTTGGCGGCAAGGCCGGTGAGCACGGCCACCGCGGCCAGCGTGAGCAGCGTCAGGATGTAGGTGCGCGTGCGCTGCGCACTGGTGCTCGACAGGTCGACCAGCGCAATGATGCAGGCCATGACCAGCAGCACGATTTCGGGGTAGATCGCGACCCAGCTGAGTTTGTCAATCATCTCGTTCTCTTCTTCAGCGTGGCTGGACGGCGCAGGGCCGCCCCAAGCCGGTCCAGGGCCCCCTCGGGGGGCAGAGCAGCGGCGTAGCCGCAAACGTGGGGGTCATATCAGGGCAGCTTCGAGATCGCCACGTGGCGAAGAAGCTCGGTCACGGAAGCGTCCATCACATCGGTGAACGGCTTCGGATGGATGCCCATCCACAGCACGGCAATGGCCAGCAGCGACAGCATCAGGAATTCGCGGGCATTGATGTCGGTGAGTTCCTTGACGTGGTCGTTGCCGACCGGGCCGAGGTACACGCGCTTGTACATCCACAGGGTGTAGGCCGCGCCGAAGATCAGCGCGGTGGCGGCGCCGGCGCCGATCCAGAAGTTGGACTTGACCGCACCCAGGATGACCATCCACTCGCCCACGAAACCGGCGGTGCCCGGCAGGCCGCAATTGGCCATGGCGAACAGCAGCGCGAACGCGGCGAACTTGGGCATGGTGTTGACCACGCCGCCGTAGTCGGCGATCTGGCGCGAATGCACGCGGTCGTAGAGCACGCCGATGCCAAGGAACATGGCGCCCGAGACGAAGCCGTGGGCAATCATCTGCACGATGCCGCCGGACACGCCCAGCTCGTTGAAGATGAAGAAGCCGAGCGTCACGAAGCCCATGTGGGCAACCGACGAGTAGGCCACGAGCTTCTTCATGTCTTCCTGCACCAGCGCCACCAGGCCGACGTAGATCACCGCGATCAGCGACAGCGCGATCATGAGCCAGGCCCATTCGTGCGAGGCATCGGGTGCGATCGGCATCGAGAAGCGCAGGAAGCCGTAGGCGCCGAGCTTCAGCATGATCGCGGCCAGCACGGCCGAGCCGCCGGTCGGCGCCTCGACGTGCACGTCCGGCAGCCAGGTGTGGACCGGCCACATCGGCACCTTGACGGCGAAGGCGGCAAAGAACGCGAAGAACAGGAAGGTCTGCGCCGTCGAGCCCAGCGGCAGCTTGTGCCAGCTCAGGATGTCGAAGCTGCCGCCCGACTTGTTGTACAGGTAGATCAGCGCCACCAGCATCAGCAGGGAGCCGAGCAAGGTGTAGATGAAGAACTTGAAGGCCGCGTAGATCTTGTTCGGGCCGCCCCAGATGCCGATGATCAGGTACATCGGGATCAGCGTGGCTTCGAAGAACACGTAGAACAGGATGCCGTCCAGCGCGGCGAACACGCCGATCATGAAGCCCGAGAGGATCAGGAACGCGCCCATGTACTGGTTCACGCGCTCGGTGATCACTTCCCAGGCCGAGATCACGACCACCACGGTGATGAACGAGGTCAGCAGCACCAGCCAGAGCGACAGGCCGTCGACACCCAGGTGGTAGTTGACATTGAAGCGCGCGATCCAGCTGCCTTTCTCGACGAACTGCATCGCGGCAGTGCCGTTCTCGAAGCCCGTGTAAAGCGGCACGGTCACCAGGAAGCTCACGATCGCGCCGACCAGCGCGACCCAGCGCACGCCCCTGGCATGCTCGTCACGGCCGAACGCCAGCAACGCGACACCGAATGCGATCGGCACCCAGATGGCAAGGCTCAACAAACCCATTTTTGTTTTTCTCCAGCGCTAAAGCTCAGCGTTTGAACCAGACGAAGTACGTCATCAGGATGAAGATGCCGAGCAGCATCGCGAAGGCGTAGTGATAGATGTAGCCCGACTGCAGCCAGCGCACCGCGCCGGAGACGCGGCCAACCACCTTCCACGAGCCGTTGACCACCGCACCGTCGATCAGCGCCTGGTCGCCGCCCTTCCACAGCCCGGTGCCGAAGGCACGCGCACCGCGGGCGATGATGTTCTCGTTGATCCAGTCGAGGTAGTACTTGTTGTCGAGCAGGCGGTAGACCGGGCCGAAGGCGCGCTTGATCGCGGCCGGCAGCGCCGGGTTGACCATGTACATGTAGAACGAGAGCACCACGCCGGCCAGGGCCAGCCAGAACGGCGGGGTCTGCAGGCCATGGATCGCCATGGCCATCGGGCCGTGGAAGGCTTCTGCGAGCTCCGTCATGGCATGGTGCTTGTTTGCGTCGACGGCGATGGCGTCCTTGAAGAACTCGCCAAAGAGCATCGGCTCGATCGTCATGAAGCCGATCACCACCGACGGGATCGCCAGCAGCACCAGCGGCAGCCACACCACCCAGGGCGATTCGTGCGGCTTGTGGCCATGGCCATGGTCGTCGTCGTGCTCCGCATGTTCGTCGTGGTGGTGCGCGTCGGGGTTCTGGTCGTAGCGCTCCTTGCCGTGGAACACCAGGAAGTACATGCGGAACGAATAGAACGCCGTCACGAACACGCCCGCCAGCACCGCGTAGTAGGCGAACTGCGCGCCCCACAGGTGGCTTTCGTGCACCGCTTCGATGATGCTGTCCTTCGAGTAGAAGCCGGCGAAGAACGGCGTGCCGATCAGCGCGAGCGAACCCAGGAGCGAGGTGATCCAGGTGATCGGCATGTACTTGCGCACGCCGCCCATCCAGCGGATGTCCTGGTTGTGGTGCATGCCGATGATCACCGAGCCCGCGCCAAGGAACAGCAGCGCCTTGAAGAAGGCATGCGTCATCAGGTGGAACACCGCGACCGAGTAGGCCGAGGCACCGAGCGCCACCGTCATGTAGCCCAGCTGCGAGAGCGTCGAGTACGCGACCACGCGCTTGATGTCGTTCTGGATGATGCCGAGGAAACCCATGAACAGCGCCGTGATGGCACCGATCACCAGGATGAAGCTCAGGGCCGTGTCGCTGAGTTCGAACAGCGGCGACATGCGCGCCACCATGAAGATGCCGGCCGTCACCATGGTTGCGGCGTGGATCAGCGCGGAGATGGGCGTCGGGCCTTCCATCGAGTCGGGCAGCCACACGTGCAGCGGGAACTGCGCGCTCTTGCCCATGGCGCCGATGAACAGGCAGATGCAGATCACGGTCACCAGCATCCACTCGGTGCCGGGGAAGGTGATGCCGGCCAGCGTGTTGGCCTTGGCGAAGGCTTCGCCGTAGTTCAGCGTGCCGGCGTAGGCGGCGATCAGGCCGATGCCCAGGATGAAGCCGAAGTCGCCCACGCGGTTGACCAGGAAGGCCTTCATGTTCGCGAAGATCGCGGTCGGCTTGTTGAACCAGAAGCCGATCAGCAGGTACGACACCAGGCCCACCGCCTCCCAGCCGAAGAACAGCTGGAGCATGTTGTTGCTCATGACGAGCATCAGCATCGAGAAGGTGAACAGCGAGATGTAGGCGAAGAAGCGGTTGTAGCCCTCGTCTTCTTCCATGTAGCCGATGGTGTAGACGTGCACCATCAGCGAGACGAAGGTCACCACGCACATCATCATGGCCGTGAGGCCGTCGACCAGGAAGCCGACTTCCATCTTCAGGCCGCCCACCACCATCCATTCATAGATGGTGGCGTTGAAGCGGGCGCCGTCGGCCACCACGCTCTTGAGCGTCATGGCCGAGATGATGAAGGCGACGAGCACGCCGAGGATGGTCAGCGAATGCGTGACCTTGCGGCCGATGTGATTGCCGCCGAACTTGGTGCCGAACAGGCCGGCGACGACGGCGCCGACCAGGGGTGCCAGCGGAACGGCCAGCAGGGTGGATGCGGAAAGGGTTGCGCTCATGTTGCTTTCAACCCTTGAGCGAGTTGAGTTCGTCCACGTTGATGTTCGACTTGTTGCGGAACAGCAGGACCAGCAGCGCAAGGCCGATGGCCGACTCGGCCGCGGCCACCGTCAGGATGAAGAACACGAAGATCTGGCCGTGCATGTCGCCCAGGTAGTACGAGAACGCCACGAAGTTCATGTTCACCGCAAGCAGCATCAGCTCGATGGCCATCAGCAGCACGATGAGGTTCTTGCGGTTCAGGAAGATGCCGATCACCGACAGCGCAAAGAGCATGGCGCCGAGCGATAGGAAGTGTCCGAGCGTGAGCGTCATGCCTTGTTTTCCTTTGCCGCAGCTGCGTCTGCGGGTGCTTCCACCACGGGTTCGGCGGCGCGCGTGACCGGCATCTGCACGATGCGCACGCGGTCCCGCGCCTTCACGCGCACCTGGTCGGAGGGGTTGACGTACTTGCTGTCCTTGCGGGTGCGCAGCGTGAGCGCAATGGCCGCCACGATCGCCACGAGCAGGATGACGGCCGCGATCTCCAGCGGATACAGGTACTCGGAGTACAGCAGCTTGCCGAGCTCGAGCGTGTTCGAGCCGTGGGCTGCCGCGGCGGCACCGGCGCGCGGTGCCTCCAGTCGGAAGCCGCCCATCAGCACGGCGGCCATTTCGAGCGCAATCAGCGCGCCCACGCCGGCTGCCAGCGGAAAGTGCTTCCAGAAGCCCTGCCGCAGGCCGTCGACGTTGATGTCCAGCATCATCACGACGAACAGGAACAGCACCATCACCGCCCCCACGTAGACGAGCACCAGCGAGATCGCCAGGAACTCGGCGCGCAGCAAGAGCCAGATCGCCGAAGCCTGGAAGAAGGCCAGCACCAGGTACAGCGCGGCGTACACGGGATTGCGGGCGGTGATGACGCGGAAGGCTGCGAACAGCAGCACCGCGGCAAACAGATAGAACAGACCGGTCTTGACGTCCATTGGAATTCGAATTGGTACGGGGTTCGGGCTGAGCGGGATCAGCGGTACTTGGCGTCGGCCGCCTTGTTCGCTGCAATTTCTTTTTCGTAGCGGTCGCCCACGGCCAGCAGCATGTCCTTGGTGAAGTACAGGTCGCCGCGCTTTTCGCCGTGGTATTCGAAGATGTGGGTTTCCACGATCGAATCGACCGGGCAGCTCTCTTCGCAGAAGCCGCAGAAGATGCACTTGGTCAGGTCGATGTCGTAGCGCGTGGTGCGGCGCGAGCCGTCGTCGCGCACATCGGATTCGATGGTGATGGCCAGCGCCGGGCACACGGCTTCGCAGAGCTTGCAGGCAATGCAGCGCTCTTCGCCGTTCTCATAGCGCCGCAGCGCGTGCAGGCCGCGAAAGCGCGGCGACAGCGGCGTCTTCTCTTCGGGGAACTGCACCGTGATCTTGCGGGCGAAGGCGTACTTGCCGGTGATGGCCAGGCCCTTGAACAGCTCGAACAGCATGAAGCTGCCCAGGAAGTCCTTGAGCGAGAACGGCGCGGATGCGAGCTTGGAAGGGCGCGCGAGCGCGCCGGCGGTATGCGCAGCAGTCATGATGTTGGCGCTTCCAGTTATTTCCAGATGTTGAACGGGGTCTGCATCCAGGCACCGACCACGACCAGCCACACGAGCGTGACCGGAATGAAGATCTTCCAGCCGAGCCGCATGATCTGGTCATAGCGGAAGCGCGGGAAGGTGGATCGGACCCACAGGAACATGGTGACCACGCAGAAGGTCTTGGCACCGAGCCAGATCCAGCCCGGGATGAAGCTCAGGAACTCGAACGGCGGCAGCCATCCGCCGAGGAACAGCACGGTGCACAGGATCGAGACCAGCCACATGTTGGCGTACTCGGCCAGGAAGAACATCGCGAAGCTCATGCCCGAGTACTCGATCATGTGGCCCGCAACGATCTCGGACTCGCCTTCGACCACGTCGAAGGGGTGGCGGTTGGTTTCCGCCAGGCCCGAGATGAAGTAGACGACGAAGATCGGCAGCAGCGACAGCCAGTTCCACGACAGGAAGCCGATGCCCATGTCGGCGAAGGTGCCCTTGCCCTGCCCCGTCACGATGTCGGTCATGTTCAGGCTGGCCGAGACCATCAGCACCACGACGAAGCAGAAGCCCATCGCGATCTCGTAGCTCACCATCTGTGCCGAGGCGCGCAGCGCGCCCAGGAAGGCGTACTTCGAGTTCGATGCCCAGCCCGCGATGATCACGCCGTAGACCTCGAGCGAGGTGATGGCCATCACGAACAGCAGGCCGGCGTTGATGTTGGCCAGCGCCACGTCGGGGCCGAAGGGAATCACGGCCCATGCGACCAGCGCCGGCATGATGGTCATGATCGGGCCGAGCAGGAACAGGCCCTTGTTGGCGACCGTCGGAAGAATGATTTCCTTGGTCATCAGCTTGAGCGCGTCGGCGATGGGCTGCAGCAGGCCCAGCGGTCCGATGCGGTTCGGGCCGATGCGGATCTGCGTGAAGCCGATCGCCTTGCGCTCCCACAGCGTGAGGTAGGCCACGGCCCCCATCAGCGGAAGCACGACCACGATGATCTTGATCAGCGTCCAGATCACGGGCCAGGCCAGGCCCGTCCACCAGCCCGCGTGGACCAGTCCCTGGCCGAAAGCATGCACTGCGTCGATCATGCCAATGCCTCCTCGGCACGGGCCGGAGCAGCCGATGCGTTGCGCGCATCGGCGGTGAGTTGCAGCGACGGCGCGCGGCGCACGATCGAGTCGAGTTGATAGATGCTCGCAACCACGGGCGCGGGAGCGGCACCGCTGGAAGCGACGGCCTTGGCGGCGGTGGCGTTGTCCAGCGCGTTGGCCGGCACGGCGCCGCTGTCGCCGATGGTGCGCAGCACGTCAGCCGTCGATTCGAATGCAAAGCCCGGCAGGCCGAGCAGGTTGGCCAGCACGCGCAGCACCTTCCAGGCCGGACGCGTCTCGCCTTGCGGCTTCACGACGGCATGGAAGCCCTGCACGCGGCCTTCGGCATTGACGAAGGTGCCCGGCGTCTCGGTGAATGGCGCGATCGGCAGCAGCACGTCGCTGAACTCGAGGTTGGCCTTGAAGGGACTCAGCGTGACGACCATCTGGGCATTGCCGATGGCGTCGGCGGCTGCGGCGCCCGCGGCCGAGTCGAACACCGGTTCGTTGTTGAGCAGCAGCACGGCCTTGAGGCCCGAGCCCGCGGCCAGCATGCGGCCGGCATCGAGGCCGCCGTTCTTCGGGAACGCGCCGACGAGCTGCGCGCCCACGGTGTTGGCGGCTTCGGTCAGGTAGCCGACGGTGGCGCCGGTCTGCGCGCCGATCCAGTTGGCAAGGGCCAGCAGGCTGCTGGCCTCTGCATGGTGGGCGGCGGCATTGCCGAGCAGGATGGCCTTGCGCTCGCCGCCGAGCAGCGAGGCTGCGATGGCTTGTGCGGCGGCGTCGGGCTCGTTCCTGGGTGCCAGCGGGGCGGTCGCGCCGTTGGTCTTGCCGATGGCGGCAGCGACGGCAGCGAGTGCCTCGACCCACTGGCCGGCCTCGGCGATGGTCGACTGCGCCACGCTGATGGCCCACGCGTCGCGGTCGGCCATCAGGCCGGCCGAGGTGATCACCGACAGCGCGGCGCCCTTGCGCACGGCCTGGCGGATGCGCTGCGCGAACAGCGGATGGTCCTTGCGCAGGTTCGAACCGACGACCAGCGCGCGCTGCAGTTGCGTGAGCGATGCAATCGAGGTGCCGAGCCAGCGCACGCCTTCGAAGGCCGTGAATTCGGCATTGCGCAGGCGATAGTCGATGTTGTCGCTGCCGAGCTCACGCGTGAGCATGGCGGCCAGTTGCAGCTCTTCGAGCGTGCTGTGCGGGCTCACCAGCGTGCCGATGCTTTGCGCACCGTGGTCGGCCTTGATCTGCTTGAGGCCATTGGCCACATATTCGAGCGCGGTCTGCCAGTCGACCTGCTGCCACTGGCCGCCCTGCTTGAGCATGGGCTGCGTGAGGCGCTCGGGGCCGTTGAGCGCTTCGTACGAGAAGCGGTCGCGGTCGGCAATCCAGCACTCGTTGACTTCTTCGTTCTCGAGCGGCACCACGCGCATCACGCGGTTGTTCTTGACCTGGACGATCAGGTTGGAACCGGTGGAATCGTGCGGGCTCACCGACTTGCGGCGCGACAGTTCCCAGGTACGGGCGCTGTAGCGGAACGGCTTGCTCGTGAGCGCGCCGACCGGGCAGATGTCGATCATGTTGCCCGACAGTTCGGAGTCGACCGAATCGCCGAGGAAGGTTTCGATCTCGGAGTGCTCGCCGCGCTGGGTCATGCCGAGCTCCATCACGCCGGCCACTTCCTGGCCGAAGCGGACGCAGCGCGTGCAATGGATGCAGCGGCTCATCTCTTCCATGCTGATCAGCGGGCCGACGTCCTTGTGGAAGACGACGCGCTTTTCTTCTTCGTAGCGCGAAGAAGAGCCGCCGTAGCCCACGGCCAGGTCCTGCAGCTGGCACTCGCCGCCCTGGTCGCAGATCGGGCAATCGAGCGGGTGGTTGATCAGGAGGAACTCCATGACCGACTGCTGCGCCTTGATGGCCTTTTCGCTCTTGGTGCGAACGATCATGCCCTGCGTGACGGGCGTGGCGCAGGCCGGCATCGGCTTGGGCGCCTTTTCCACGTCGACCAGGCACATGCGGCAGTTGGCCGCGATGCTGAGCTTCTTGTGATAGCAGAAGTGCGGGATGTAGGTGCCCGCCTTGTCGGCCGCATGCATCACCATGCTGCCTTCGGTCACTTCGACCTTCTTGCCGTCGAGTTCGATTTCGATCATGAGTATGTTTCTTCTCGCGCTCAGGCTTGGACCGGCGCCTTCGGGACGTAGCCCGGGATCAGGGCCTCGAACTCGTGACGGAAGTGCTTGATCATGGCGCGCACCGGCATGGCCGCCGCGTCGCCGAGCGCGCAGATGGTGCGGCCCTGGATGTTGTCTGCCACGGAGTTCAAGAGGTCCATGTCCGACGCCCTGCCCTGCCCGTTGTGGATGCGGTCCACCACGCGGTACAGCCAGCCCGTGCCTTCGCGGCACGGCGTGCACTGGCCGCAGGATTCGTGCATGTAGAAGTACGAGAGGCGCCGCAGCGACTCGACCATCGAGCGGCTGTCGTCCATCACGATCACCGCGCCCGAGCCCAGCATGGAGCCGGCCTTGGCGATGGAGTCGTAGTCCATCGTGCATTCCATCATGATCGAAGCCGGCAGCACCGGCGACGACGATCCGCCGGGGATCACGGCCTTGAGCGTGCGGCCCTTGCGCACGCCGCCGCACAGTTCGAGCAGCTTGGAGAACGGCGTGCCCATGGGCACCTCGTAGTTGCCCGGCAGCTCGACGTCGCCGCTCACCGAGTAGATCTTGGTGCCGCCGTTGTTCGGCTTGCCGCATTCGAGGTAGGCCTGGCCGCCGTTGTTGATGATCCAGGGCACCGCCGCGAAGGTCTCGGTGTTGTTGATGGTGGTCGGCTTGCCGTAGAGGCCGAAGCTCGCCGGGAACGGCGGCTTGAAGCGCGGCTGGCCCTTCTTGCCTTCGAGCGATTCGAGCAGCGCGGTTTCCTCACCGCAGATGTAGGCACCGAAGCCGTGGGCCGCGTGCAACTGGAAGTTGTACGTGCTGCCCATGATCTTGTCGCCGAGATAGCCGGCGGCGCGCGCTTCTTCGAGGGCTTCCTCGAAGCGGTCGTAGCTCTGGAAGATCTCGCCGTGGATGTAGTTGTAGCCCACGCTGATGCCCATCGCATACGCGGCGATGGCCATGCCTTCGATCACGATGTGCGGGTTGAACTGCAGGATGTCGCGGTCCTTGCAGGTACCCGGCTCGCCTTCGTCGGAGTTGCAGACGAGGTACTTCTGGCCCGGGAACTGGCGGGGCATGAAGCTCCACTTCAGGCCCGTGGGGAAGCCCGCGCCGCCGCGGCCGCGCAGGCCCGAGGCCTTGACTTCGGCGATCACCTGGTCGGGCGTGAGGCCCTCGGTGAGGATCTTGCGCAGCGCCTTGTAGCCACCGCGCGCCTCGTAGTCGGCCAGGCGCCAGTTGGTGCCGTTCAGGCCGGCATAGATCTGCGGCTCGATGTGGCGGTCATGGAAACAGGTCTGGACGCCCGTGGCCTGGAATTGCTGGAGCACTTGTTCGGGCGACATCAGGCGGCCTCCCCTTTGGTGGAAGCACGCAGCCCGTCGATGAGCTGGTCGAGCTTCTCGTTGCTCATGAAGCTGCACATGGTGCGGTCGTTGACCAGCATCACGGGCGAATCGGCGCAGGCGCCCAGGCATTCGCTCTGCTGCAGCGTGAACATGCCGTCGGCCGTGGTCTCGCCCATCTTGATGCCGAGCTTCTTCTCGAGGTGGACCAGCGCAGTGACGCCGTCGCGCAGCTGGCACGGCAGGTTGGTGCAAACGTTGAGCTTGAACTTGCCCACCGGATGCTGGTTGTACATGTTGTAGAAGGTCGTGACCTCGTGCACGGCGATCGGCGCCATGCCGAGGTACTCGGCGATCTCGCGCTCGCGCTGCATGCTGATGAAGCCTTCGTCCTGCTGCACGATGGCCAGGCAAGCCATCACGGCCGACTGCTTGCCGGCTTCGGGGTACTTGGCGACCTCGCGCGCAAAGCGCTCGAGAATCGCGGGCTTCAGAGGAGCGGAAGGCGCCGAGGGCGCCGTGTCATGGTGGGTCGAGGAAGTCGTCATTCGCTCTTTCTCACCTGTCGATTTCGCCGAACACGATGTCCATCGTGCCGATCACCGCGACAGCGTCGGCGATCATGTGGCCGCGCGACATTTCGTCGAGGGCGGCGAGGTGCGGGAAGCCGGGCGCGCGGATCTTCAGGCGGTACGGCTTGTTGGCGCCGTCGCTCACCAGGTAGATGCCGAACTCGCCCTTCGGGTGCTCGACGGCGGCATAGGCTTCGCCTTCGGGCACATGGAAGCCTTCGGTGAAGAGCTTGAAATGGTGGATCAGCTCCTCCATGTTCGCCTTCATCGATTCGCGCGCGGGCGCGGCGACCTTGTGGTTGTCGGTGATCACCGGGCCGGGGTTGGCGCGCAGCCAGGCCGAGCACTGCTGGATGATCCTGTTGGCCTGGCGCATTTCTTCCACGCGCACGAGATAGCGGTCGTAGCAGTCGCCGGTCTTGCCGACCGGCACGTCGAACTGCATCTGGTCGTAGACGTCGTAGGGCTGCTTCTTGCGCAGGTCCCATTCGACGCCCGAGCCGCGCAGCATGGGGCCGGTGAAGCCGAGGTTCAGCGCGCGCTCCGGCGTCACGACGCCGATGCCCACGGTGCGCTGCTTCCAGATGCGGTTGTCGGTGAGCAGCGTTTCGTACTCGTCGACCATTCCGGGGAAGCGCTTGCAGAAGTCGTCGATGAAGTCGAGCAGCGAGCCCCGGCGGTTCTCGTTGAGCTTCTCGATCGCCTTCGCGTTCTTGATCTTGCTGACCTTGTACTGCGGCATCGCATCGGGCAGGTCGCGGTAGACGCCGCCCGGGCGGAAGTACGCCGCATGCATGCGCGCGCCCGACACGGCTTCGTACATGTCGAACAGGTCTTCACGCTCGCGGAAGCAGTAGATGAGCATGTTCATCGCGCCGCAATCCAGGCCGTGTGCGCCGAGCCACAGGAGGTGGTTCAGCAGCCGGGTGATCTCGGCGAACATCACGCGGATGTACTGCGCGCGGATCGGCACGTCCAGGCCCATCATCCGCTCGATGGCGAGGCAGTAGGCGTGCTCGTTGCTCATCATCGACACGTAGTCGAGACGGTCCATGTACGGCAGCGACTGGATGAAGGTGCGCGATTCGGCGAGCTTTTCGGTTGCGCGGTGCAGGAGGCCGATGTGCGGATCGGCGCGCTGGATCACTTCGCCGTCGAGCTCGAGCACCAGGCGCAGCACGCCGTGGGCGGCCGGATGCTGGGGACCGAAGTTGAGTGTGTAGTTCTTGATTTCGGCCATATCAGTGCAAACCGCTGCCGTAGTTGTCTTCGCGGATCACGCGCGGCGTGATTTCGCGGGGCTCGATCGATACCGGCTGGTAGACCACGCGCTTCTGCTCTTCGTCGTAGCGCATCTCGACGTGGCCCGACACCGGAAAGTCCTTGCGGAACGGATGGCCGATGAAGCCGTAGTCGGTCAGGATGCGGCGCAGGTCGTCGTGGCCTTCGAACACGATGCCGTAGAGGTCGAAGGCTTCGCGCTCGAACCAGGTGGCAGCGTTCCACACGGGCTGGAGCGAGTCGACCACGGGCAGGTCTTCGTTCGGCGCAAACACCTTGAGGCGCACGCGCTGGTTGAGGCTCACCGACAGCAGGTGCGTGACGACGCCATAGCGCTCGCCCTGCCACTCGCCTTCGCGGTAGTCGGAGTAGTCCATGCCGCAGAGGTCGATCAGCTGCTCGAAGCGGCAGCCGGGCGCATCGCGCAGCAGCATGGCCGCCTCGATATAGGCGTCGGCAGCAACCACTACGGTTACCTCGCCCAGTGCGAGCGTCACGCTCTTGGCGCGAGCGCCAAGCGTCTCGGCAATGGTGGCGCGCAGCACCTCCGGCGAAATTGCAAAATCAGTCATCGTCGGCAATCCCTCAGGCGCGCGCAATGGTGTTGGTGCGGCGAATCTTCTGCTGCAGCTGGATCACGCCGTAGAGCAGCGCTTCGGCGGTGGGCGGGCAACCCGGCACGTAGACATCCACCGGCACGATGCGGTCGCAGCCGCGCACCACCGAATAGCTGTAGTGGTAGTAACCGCCGCCGTTGGCGCACGAGCCCATGGAAAGAACCCAGCGCGGCTCGGGCATCTGGTCGTAGACCTTGCGCAGTGCCGGCGCCATCTTGTTGCACAGCGTGCCGGCCACGATCATCAGATCGGACTGGCGCGGGCTGGGCCGGAACAGCATGCCGAAACGGTCGATGTCGTAGCGGGCTGCGCCTGCGTGCATCATTTCGACGGCACAGCAGGCCAGACCGAAAGTCATCGGCCAAAGTGATCCGGTCTTCGCCCAGTTCACCACCGAGTCGTAGGTGGTGGTGACGAAGCCTTCCTTCATGACGCCTTCAATGGCCATTTTGTCGATTCCTTGTCATTCCCAGTCGAGCGCGCCTTTTTTCCACTCGTAGGCAAAGCCCACGACGAGGATGGCGAGAAAGATCATCATGGCCCAGAAGCCGACGGCGCCGATTTCCTTGAGCGCAATGGCCCATGGAAAGAGAAAGGCAATCTCGAGATCGAACAGGATGAAGAGAATGGCGACGAGGTAATAGCGCACGTCGAATTTCATGCGCGCATCCTCGAAGGCCTCGAAGCCGCACTC
Source organism: Variovorax sp. 01N425 (assembly GCF_056399465.1). Taxonomy (NCBI): domain Bacteria; kingdom Pseudomonadati; phylum Pseudomonadota; class Betaproteobacteria; order Burkholderiales; family Comamonadaceae; genus Variovorax; species Variovorax sp. 01N425. The sequence continues at coordinate 36,457 of NZ_JBFTRJ010000025.1, forward strand.
GTAGGGAGCGTTCTTCGCCGCGTCGGGCCGGTTGGGACCCAGGATGTAGCCGATGACTTGCGGTGCGACACCTACACCGACACCGACCAAAATGAACAAGAGGACGGGGAGATAGGAATCGAGGTTCATCGGGAGATTTTTCACCGCTTGCCACCGGCAGGAAAACACTCTGGATGAGGTTTTCTGCCGGTGAGATTTGGTGCGGTCGGCGAGACTCGAACTCGCACAGCTTTCGCCACTACCCCCTCAAGATAGCGTGTCTACCAATTTCACCACGACCGCGGTTTTTTGTTCGGATGGCATGAGGTACCTGGAAAGGTGTTTGGCTTTCCGAACAGCTTTAGAGTTTACCCTGAAATGAAGCAGTTTCTCACTGACAGCTTCATGAAAACAACTTGATTATTTGTTCGGGATCTGGCCCGCGCCCGAAACGGGTGCGGCAGGCGCCGAAGCAGGTGCACCGGCAGGCGCCGCGCCCGAGGTGCCGCCCGGAATCTGCCCTGCCGCGCCCGAAGCGGGCGTTGCCGGCGTACCGACGGCCGCGCGCTCCAGCAGGCTGCCGCCGCCCGCAGGCCGTGCGTGGCTGAAGTAGGCCAGCAGCAAGGTGCATGCAAAGAATACCGCCGCCAGCACTGCCGTGGTGCGCGAAAGGAAATTCGCACTGCCGCTCGCACCGAACAGGCTGCCCGCGCTGCCGCTGCCGAAGGCCGCACCCATGTCGGCGCCCTTGCCGTGCTGGATCAGGATCAGCCCGATCATTGCAAGGGCCGACAGCATCTGCACGCCGACCAGTAGATTGAGGACCACATTCATTCGTTCTTACTCCTAATTGATATCGGCCACTGCCCGCGTTCAGCGGGAAGCGGCGGAAATGATCTGCAAAAAGTCGGGGGCCTTGAGCGACGCGCCGCCGATCAGGCCGCCGTCGATGTCGGGCTGCGCCAGGAGCTGCGCGGCGTTGGCCGCGTTCATGCTGCCGCCATAAAGAATGCAGATGCCGGCGGCGTGCTCGCTCGCGGCATGGTGCAGCTGTGCGCGCAGCACGGCATGCACCGCCTGCGCCTGTTCCGGCGAGGCCGTCTTGCCGGTGCCGATGGCCCAGACCGGCTCGTAGGCCACGACGATCTCGCTGATGCAATGGCCATTGACGTGGATCACCGCGGCCAGCTGGCGCTTGACGACTTCTTCGGTGCGCCCTGCTTCGCGTTCGGCCAGCGTCTCGCCCACGCAGACGATCGGCGTGATGCCGTTCGCGAGCGCAGCCGCCGCCTTGGCCGCCACCGCCTCATCGGTCTCGCCATGGTATTGGCGGCGCTCCGAATGGCCGACGATGGCATAGCGCACGCCGAAATCCTTCAGCATGGTGGCCGAATGCTCGCCCGTGAACGCACCCTGCGGATGCGCCGAGATGTCCTGTGCCCCCAGCGCCATGGCCGAGGAGCCCGCCAGCAGCGATTGCAGCTGCGCGAAATACGGGGCCGGCGCGCAAAGCGCGATGCCGCAGTTGGCCGGCGCCGCGGCCAGGCCCTGCTGCAGGGCCTTCACCAGCGCCTCGTTGGCAGCCAGGCTGCCGTTCATCTTCCAGTTGCCCGCGATCAGCTTCTTTTTCGTGGTCATCGTGTTGTTGTCCGTCACCATGTCAGCACGATCTTGCCGATGTGCTGGTTGGATTCCATCAGCGCATGCGCCTGCGCTGCCCCGCTGGGTTCGCCATCGGCCGCAAAGGTGCTGTGGATCACCGGCTTGACCGCGCCGCTTTCGAGCAGCGGCCAGACCTTCTCGCGCAGCGCCTTGGCAATGGCCCCCTTGAAGGCCACCGGCCGCGGACGCAGTGTGGAGCCGGTAATCACCAGCCGCTTGCGCAGCACCAGGCCCGCATTGAAGTCGCTCTTGACGCCGCCCTGCACCGCGATGATCACGAGCCGGCCGTCTTCGGCCATGCATTCGATCTCGCGTGCCACGTAGTCGCCCGCGACCATGTCCAGGACCACGTCCACGCCCTTGCCGCCGGTGAGCTTCTTCGCTTCTTCGGCGAAGTCGCTCGTGCGGTAGTTGATGGCGTGGTCGGCGCCCAGCTTTTTGCAGGCCTCGCACTTGTCGTCGCTGCCGGCCGTGGCGATCACGGTGGCACCCAGCGCCTTGGCGATCTGGATGGCCGTCACGCCGATGCCGCTGGTTCCGCCCTGGATCAGCAGGGTCTCGCCCTTTTGCAGGCGGCCGCGCTCGAACACGTTGCTCCAGACGGTGAAGAAGGTCTCGGGCAGCGAGGCGGCCTCGATGTCGCTCCAGCCCTTGGGCACCGGCAGGCATTGCGCCACGGGCGCCACGCACAGCTGGGCATAGCCTCCGCCCGCGATCAGCGCGCAGACGCGGTCGCCGACCTTGAACCCCGCCTCGGCCAGGGCCGCGGCGTCGCCCGACACGATCTCGCCGGCCACTTCGAGGCCCGGCAGGTCGGAGGCGCCCGGCGGAACCGGGTAGTGCCCCTTGCGCTGCAGCACGTCCGGACGGTTCACGCCGCTGGCCGCGACGCGGATCAGCAGTTCGCCCACGCCGGCCACCGGATCGGGGCGCTCCACGGCGCGCAGCACCTCGGGGGCGCCGTACGAAGTGATTTCAATGGCTTTCATGGTCTTTGGCCTGCAACGCCCGTTTCCGGGCGTAGTTAGCGAATACTGGAAAGCGGGACGGCAGCGGCATGTCTGCCGCCGCGCCCTGCCTTCTTACTCTTGCGAATCGCGCGGTGCGTACGGCTGCTCGCCGACGGGTGCCGGCTGCTGCTCGTTGCTGCGCGGCTGCTGTTGCTGCTCGCTGTTGAAACGCGGAGCGCGTTCGCCGCGATCGCCACCACGGTCGCCGCGGTCCGAACGCTCGCGGCGCTCGCCGCCACGGTCACCGCGGTCGCCACGGTCTTCGCGCGGCGGACGCTCGCTGTATTCCATACCGGCCGGACGCTCGGTCAGGGCCTTCATGGACAGCTTGACGCGGCCCTTTTCGTCGGTCTCGAGCACCTTGACCTTGACGATCTGGCCTTCGCTCAGGTAGTCGGTCACCTTCTCGACGCGCTCGTGCGCGATCTGGCTGATGTGCAGCAGGCCGTCCTTGCCGGGCAGCAGGTTGATGAGCGCGCCGAAGTCCAGGATCTTGGTGACCGGGCCTTCGTAGACCTTGCCGATTTCGACTTCGGCCGTGATCTGCTCGATGCGCTTCTTGGCGAACTCGGCCTTTTCAGGGTCGGTCGAGGCGATGGTGATGGTGCCGTCTTCGTCGATGTTGATCGTCGTGCCGGTTTCTTCCTGCAGGCCGCGGATGACCGCGCCACCCTTGCCGATCACGTCGCGGATCTTCTCGGGGTTGATCTTCAGCGTGGTCAGGCGCGGTGCGAACTGCGACACCTCGGTCTTGGCCTCGCCCATGGCTTCCTGCATCTTGCCGAGGATGTGCATGCGCGCTTCCTTGGCCTGGGCCAGTGCGACCTGCATGATTTCCTTGGTGATGCCCTGGATCTTGATGTCCATCTGCAGTGCGGTGATGCCGTTGGTCGTGCCGGCCACCTTGAAGTCCATGTCGCCCAGGTGATCTTCGTCGCCCAGGATGTCGGTCAGCACCGCAAAGCGGTTGTCTTCCTTGATGAGGCCCATGGCGATGCCGGCCACGTGGGCCTTCATCGGCACGCCGGCGTCCATCATCGAGAGGCAGCCGCCGCACACCGAGGCCATCGACGAGGAGCCGTTGGATTCGGTGATTTCAGACACCACGCGGATGGTATAGGGGAACTCTTCCTTGGTCGGCAGCACGGCGACGAGCGCGCGCTTGGCCAGGCGGCCGTGGCCGATTTCGCGGCGCTTGGTCGAGCCCATGCGGCCCACTTCGCCGGTGGCAAAGGGAGGCATGTTGTAGTGGAACAGGAAGCGGTCTTCGTACTCGCCGGCCAGCGCGTCGATGCGCTGCGCGTCGCGTTCGGTGCCGAGCGTGGTGACGACCAGGCCCTGCGTCTCGCCGCGCGTGAACAGCGCCGAGCCGTGGGTGCGCGGCAGCACGGAATTGCGGATCTCGATGGGACGCACGGTGCGCGTGTCGCGGCCATCGATGCGCGGTTCGCCCGACAGGATCTGGCTGCGGACGATCTTCGATTCGATAGCGAACAGCAGGTCGTTGACCTTGCCGGCGTCGAAGGGCTCGCCGCTTTCCTTCAGCGTGTTCATCACGCTGGCATTGGCTTCGCGCAGGGCTTGCGTGCGGGCTTGCTTGCTGCGGATCTGGTAGACGGCGCGCAGCTTTTCCTCGGCCAGGCTCTTGACCTTGGCGACGAAGGCTTCGTCTTCGGCCGGCGCTTGCCAGTCCCACACCGGCTTGCCGGCGTCGCGCACGAGTTCATGGATCGCGTTGATCGCGATGTTGGCCTGCTCATGGCCGAACACCACGCCGCCCAGCATGATTTCTTCGCTGAGTTGCTGTGCTTCGGACTCGACCATCAGCACGGCGGCTTCGGTGCCGGCCACGACGAGGTCCATCTGCGAATCCTTGCGGGCGGTCTGGCCCGGATTCAGCACGTACTGGCCGTTGATGTAGCCCACGCGGGCAGCACCGATCGGGCCGCTGAACGGAATGCCGGAGATCGACAGCGCGGCGCTCACGCCGATCATGGCGGCGATGTCGGCGTCGACTTCGGGGTTGAGCGACAGCGTGTGGATGACCACATGCACTTCGTTCAGGAAGCCCTCGGGGAACAGCGGGCGGATCGGGCGGTCGATCAGGCGGCTGGTCAGGGTTTCGTGTTCGCTGGGCTTGGCTTCGCGCTTGAAGAAGCTGCCGGGGATCTTGCCCGCGGCGTAGGTCTTCTCGATGTAGTCGACGGTCAGCGGGAAGAAGTCCTGGCCCGGCTTGGCGGTCTTGGAGGCGACCACGGTCGCGAGGATCACGGTGCCGTCGATGTCGACCACCACGGCGCCGCTGGCCTGGCGGGCGATTTCACCGGTTTCCATGACGACGGTCTTGTCGCCCCATTGGAAGGACTTGGTGACTTTGTTGAAGAGGCTCATGTTTTGCTCCTGTTTTGAGAGCGGATGACCTGCATTGGGCGCAGGTTCCGCAGGGACGGAGGCTTCTCAGAACACGATGCCATTCCAGCGAAGCTCGGCGGGAACTTCATTGGAATGACACAGCTTCGCTCTGTTTTGGCACTCCGAAAGTGGATCGCGAAGTAAAAAACGCCTGAGCTAGCGGACTAACCCAGGCGTTTTTTCATGCGATTCGATTTACTTGCGCAGACCCAGCTTGGCGATCAGCGCGGTGTAGCGGTCGGCATCCTTGGACTTGAGGTAGTCCAGGAGCTTGCGGCGGCGGCTCACCATGCGCAGCAGGCCGCGACGGCCGTGGTGGTCCTTGGCGTGCGTCTTGAAGTGGGGGGTGAGCTCGTTGATACGGGCGGTCAGCAGTGCGACTTGCACTTCGGGGCTGCCGGTGTCGTTGGCGGCGCGGGCGTTGTCCTTGACGACTTCGGCCTTGATGGAGGCTGCGATCATTGAATTTCCTTTGTTCCGGGATGTTTGACTTGCGGTAGGCGCTGGAACTGCCCCTGCCGTGCGCCTTGCGGCATGCAAAGCCATTCATTATAGCTCGCCCCCAGGCTCCGCGCACTTCGTGTCGCTCCTCCCTCCCCCTATCGGGGGCGATGCCTGCGGCCCGGCGGAGCCGGTTCCGCGGCATCTCTGGAACGGGCGGCTCGCCTGCGGCCTCGCCCCCCTGGTGCCCTTCTACTGTTTGGATAGCCAGGTTTTGAGGCGCTCCACACCTTGGACCAGCCGCTGCGGGTCCTTGGAGGCGAAGCACCAGCGCAGCCAGCCCTGGGCTTCGGGGGCGAAGGCATTGCCGGGGGCCAGGCCGAGGCCGGCTTCGACGACCAGGCGCTTGGCGAGGTCGAGGGAGTCGCCGAAGCCTTCGAGGCGGAAGAAGGCGTACATGCCGCCCTTGGCGGGGGCTACCTGCACGCCGGGCAGCGCGGCCAGCAGGGGCACCAGGGTGTCGCGGCACTGCTTCAGGTGGGCCACCACGCGGGGTGTGATCTCCGCGGTGTGCTCGATGGCGGCAACGGCGGCGCGCTGGGTGAAGACGCTGGCGCAGGAGGTGTTGAACTCGATCAGCTTGCCGATGCCGTCGACCAGCGCGGGCGGAAGCACGAGCCAGCCGAGGCGCCAGCCGGTCATGAGGAAGCTCTTGGAGAAGCTGTGCGTCACCACCAGCCGGTCGTCGGGCCTGGAAATGTCGAGGAAGCTCGGCGCGCAGCTGTTCGGGGTGGGCTCGAAATACAGCCGCTCGTACACCTCGTCGGCCAGGATCCAGGTGCCGGTCTCGCGGCAGTGGTCGAGCACGGCCTGCTGCTCTTCGCGCGTCATGGTCCAGCCGGTGGGGTTGTTGGGCGCGTTGACGATCAGCAGCCTGGTCTTTGGCGTGACGGCCTTGCGCAGCGCGGCCAGGTCGAGCGTCCATTGGCCGTCGGCGGGCACCAGCGGCACCGTGCGCACCTGGGCGCCGAGGATCGCGGGCTGCGCCGTGAGGTTGGGCCACACGGGCGTGACCGCGACCACTTCGTCGCCCGCATCGACCAGCGCCTGGACCGCGAGCATCAGCGCGCTGACGCCGCCGGACGTGACCGCGATGCGCGACGCATCGACCGCGGGATGCAGCGCGCTGGTGTAGCGCGCGATGGCCTCGCGCAATTCGGGCAGGCCGAGGTTGTGCGCATAGAAGGTCTCGCCGCGCTGCAGCGAGTCGATGGCGGCCTGGCGGATCACCTCGGGCGTGACCTCGTCGCTTTCGCCGAACCAGAAGGCGAGCACGTCGTCGCGGCCGAGGCCGGCGTTGGCAACCTCGCGGATCTTGGAGGCTTCGAGGTTGTGGATGGCTTCACGCATGTCTTTGTTTCCTAGAGTCGTTTCATCTTGCAGGTCGTCGGCAGCTCGGCGCGTTCGGGGGCGATGGTCTTGACCACGCGAAAGCCGTAGCCCGACCCCTCGACATCGAACTGCACGCCCGGGCTGCCCTGCTTGTCCATCACGCCGACCACCAGCTGCTGCTGGAACTGATGGTCCGCCGCGCGCATGCGGCCGCGCTGTCCGTAGAGGCTCACGTCGGCCTGCTCGAGCGCGCGCGCCACGGCCACCGCGTCGACGCTGCCCGCGCGTGCGATCGCTTGCGCGAGCGACTCGATGAGCAATTGCATGCGCATGTGCACATAGTCGTCGGCCGGCTTGGGAAAGCGCGTGCGGAAGGCGCGGTAGAAGGCCTCGGACTGCGCGCTCTGCACGTTGGGCAGCCAGTCGGCCACCGCGATCACGCGGCCGATGCCGGCGTCTCCGATGGCCGCCGGCGCGCCGAGTGCGTTGCCGTAGAAGGTATAGAAGCTGCCGTTGAAGCCGGCCTCGCGCGCGGCCTTCACGAGCAGCGTGAGGTCGTTGCCCCAGTTGCCGGTGAACACGGCCTGGGCGCCGCTCGCGATGATCTTGCTGGCGTAGGGCGCGAAGTCCTTCACCTTGCCCATCGGATGGAGCTCTTCCCCGACGATCTCGATGTCGGGCCGCTGCAGGCCGAGCTGGCGCTTCGATTCGCGCAGCACTGCCTGGCCGAAGCTGTAGTCCTGCCCGATCAGGTAGGCGCGCTTGATGGCCGCATCGTCCTTCACCACTTGCATCAGTGCAGCCACGCGCATGTCGGCGTGCGCGTCGAAACGGAAGTGCCAGAAGCTGCAGCGCTCGTTGGTCAGCACCGGATCGACCGCCGCGTAGTTGAGGAAGATCACGCGCCGCGCGGGGTCGCGCTCGTTGTTCTTCTCGATGGCATCGACCAGTGCCGCGGCGGTGGCCGACGAATTGCCCTGCAGCACGATGCGCGCGCCGTCGTCGATGGCCGCGCGCAGCGCCGACAGCGCTTCTTCGTTCTGCCCCTTGCTGTCGTAGCGGTCGAGCTGCAGCGGCCGTGCGCCGCCGGGCAGCTTGATGCCGCCGCGCGCATTCACGCGCTCCACGGCCCACAGCAGGTTGCGGAACACGGCCTCGCCGGTGTTGGCGAACGGCCCGCTCATGCTTTCGATCAGCGCGAGGCGGATCGGCGCGGGCGCTGCCTGCGCCTGCGCTGCGAAGGGCGCCGCGCATAGCGCCAGCGCCGCAAATTTCAAGGCCTTGCGACGCCAAATAAAGGGAGGATTCATTGTCTTGAAACGAGTGCGGCTGGGCCTAGATGAGGTGTCAAGCGGCACTCAGGATTGAATGGCCGCGCAGTGTAAGGGACACACATTTCTTGTCCCCATTGTGTTCATTCAGGAGTTCTCACATGTTTTTCGCACCCACCCTTCGCACCGCCCGCTTTGCACCCCGTTCGTACGACCGCGCCTTCGAGCGCTTCGTCAACGAGGCCTTCGCCGGCACGCGCCCCTCGCCGCTCGTCGAGCAGGACGACAAGAGCTGGACGCTTTCCGTCGACGTGCCGGGCCTCTCGCGCGAAGACCTCGCCATCGGCATCGAAGGCGCCGTGGTCCGCATCGACAGCAAGGCAGAAGCCAAGCGCCAGTTCAAGGCAGCCTACGAATTGCCGCTGGACATCGACGTGTCCTCGAGCGAAGCCAAGCTCGAGAACGGCGTGCTCACGCTGAAGCTGGGCAAGCTGGTGCCGGTGAGCCAGGTTTCGCAGCTGCAGATCAACTGAGCCTCCAAAGCCCACAAGAGGAAAGTGTCGTTATCTATTGTTTTTGACTTTGAAGACGCTCCCTAATCACAATACGACAGCGAATAACGTCACATCATGTGACGTTTTCACATTTTCCTTTCTTCGTGGGCGTTTCGACAGACGCACCGAATCCATGACGGTGCGGATTCGGGTGCCCCTCAAGGCACGCCATGATCACGCACCTCAAGTCAGCCAAAGACGATGAACGGTCCGATACGCTCCTGGTCTTCCTTCCGGGCGCCTACCTGAAACCCGACGAGTTCGAGCGCGAGGGCTTCATCAGCGCCGTGCGCGAGCGCCACCTGGCGGCCGACTCGCTGCTGGTGGATGCCGATGTTTCCTACTACTACGACCAGACGCTCAGCGAGCGGCTGCATGCGGACGTCATCGAGCCGCAGCGCGCCAAGGGCTACAAGTCGATCTGGCTGGTCGGGATCTCCATTGGCGGCTTCGGCGCGCTGATCCATGAGCTGTCGCGGCCGGGTTCGGTCGACGGCATCGTCGCGCTGGCGCCCTACCTGGGGCGCCGCGTGCTGGGTGCCGAGATCCTCAAGGCCGGCGGCCTGCGCACCTGGCAGGCGCCGGCCGGCCCCCTGCCCGACGAGGAAGTCGACCGCAAGCTGTGGCCCTGGTTCCAGCAGTACCTGGAGCCGCAGAAATCCCAAAGCCTGCCCCAGCTCTACCTTGGCTTCGGCCTCAGCGACCGCTTTGCCAGCAACCACAAGCTGCTGGCGGACGCCCTGCCCGAAGGCCGCGTCTTCACCACCGAGGGCGGCCACGACTGGCCGCAATGGCGCCAGCTCTGGCGCAATGTGCTCGACGTGCTGCCGCTGCCATCGCTCGGCCGCTCGCGCGGGTCGTCGGCTACGCGGCCACCGGCGCCGCGGATGACGCCATCAGCGAAGCCATGGGCCATCGCGGCTTGACGTCGAAGGCATAGCGCTCGCTCGCCTCTGCCAAACCCGACTGCAGCCGCATGGCGGCCGCCATGGCAATCATCGCGCCGTTGTCGGTGCACAGGTGCAGTTCCGGATAGTGCACGCGCACGCCGCGCTTGGCGCAGGCGGCGTTCAACTGTTCCCGCAGGCTCCGGTTCGCGCCCACGCCGCCGGCCACGACCAGCCGCTTGAGGCCCGTCTGCCCGAGCGCAGCCAGCGATTTCTTCAGCAGCACCTCGACGATGGCCGCCTGCGTGGACGCGGCCAGGTCGGCCTTGTTCGCCTCGAGCTCGGCGCCGAGCTTCTTGGCCTGCGTCAGCACGGCCGTCTTCAGGCCGGCGAATGAAAAATCGAGGTCGCCGCTGTGCAGCAGCGGCCGCGGCAGCTTGAACGCCGCAGGGTTGCCCGCCTCCGCCAGCTTGGCCAGCCAGGGGCCGCCCGGATAGGGCAGGCCCATGAGCTTGGCGCTCTTGTCGAAGGCCTCGCCGGCCGCATCGTCGATGGTTTCGCCCAGGAGCTCGTAGCGGCCCACGCCGTCGACCCGCATCAGCTGGGTATGGCCGCCCGACACGAGCAGCGCCACAAAGGGAAATTCCGGCGGATCGGCACTCAGGAACGGCGACAGCAGATGCCCTTCGAGGTGATGCACCCCGAGCACCGGCTTGCCGAGCGCCGCGCCCAGCGCGCAGGCCACGCCCGCGCCCACCAGCAAGGCCCCGGCCAGGCCGGGCCCGCGCGTGTAGGCGACCACGTCGATCTCGGCCAGCGAGCGGCCCGCCTCGGCCATCACGGCTTCGGTCAGCGGCAGCACGCGGCGGATGTGGTCGCGGCTGGCCAGCTCGGGCACCACGCCGCCATAGGCCTGGTGCATGGCGATCTGGCTGTGCAGCGCATGCGAGCGCAGCTGCGGCAGCGCGCTGCCATGCGTTTCCACCAGCGCCACGCCGGTTTCGTCGCAGGATGATTCGATTCCCAGGAGAAGCATGCCCGGGAGTGTAGGCGGCGAGGAATGCCCGTGCGGCACGGATGTTGCAGCAAGCTCTTTGCTTCCCCTCCCCCACCATGAAATCCGGACTGAGTTTTCTGATCGCCGCCAGAAAGTGCGAAATCGACGAGCTGGACCAGCTCGCGCGCACCAGCGAGCTGGTCGGCCTGATCGCGCGGCTGGTCCATGCGCTGCAGCGGGAGCGCGGCATGTCCAACCTGTTCCTCGCCTCGCGCGGCGGCCGCTTCGCCGAGCAGCGCGATCCGCAGATCGCCGAATGCCTGGCGCTCGAGCAGGAGGTGCGTGCCGGATTCGACCAGCTCGAGACCGAAGCGCACCCCGGCGCCACCGCCGGCAACAGCGCCCGCCTCTTCAGCCGCATTGCCTGGGTGCTTCCGGGGCTGGACGGCCTGCCCGCCCTGCGCCGGCGCATCGGCGCGCTCGAGCTGACGCCCGCGCAGGCCACCGCGGCCTTCGCCAAGCTGGTTGCCGGCCTGCTGGCGGTGGTGTTCGAGGCGGCCGACGGCGCCACCGATCCCGAGATCTCGCGCCTGCTGGTGGCGATGTTCAACTTCATGCAGGGCAAGGAATTTGCCGGCCAGGAGCGCGCCTTCGGCGCCGCCTCGCTGGCGCTGGGCCGCGGCGACGAGGCGCAGCGCCAGCAATGGCTGCACCTCATCGAACTGCAGGAGCGCTGCTTCCAGGTCTTCACCGACTTTTCGAGCAGCGGCGTGCTGGCGCTCTGGCACCAAAGCCAGTCCGAGGCCGTCATGGCCGAGATCGAGCGCCAGCGCCGCATGAGCGTGAGCTCGGCGCAGGCGGCTTCGGCGGCCGCGCCCGACCCCCGGCTGAGCCAGGCCTGGTTCGACTGGTGCACGCGCCGCATCGACGCCATGAAGACCGTCGAGGACCGGCTGGCCGCCGACCTGCGCGAGCTCTGCGCCCACAAGACCGCGCAGGCGCGCAGCGAGCTGCAGCGCTACCAGCAGGTGCTCGGCAACCTGGCGCCGGAGCCCGAGGGCGCGGTGTTCTTCGACGACGCCGACACCCGGGCCACCGAGCCCGCGCAGTACGGCCGCCACCTGGAGCGCTCGGTGCTCGACATGGTCCAGGAGCAGTCGCGCCGGCTGCAGGCCATGGGCGACGAGCTCGAAACCGTGCGCGCTTCCCTCAACGAGCGCAAGCTGGTCGAGCGCGCCAAGGGTCTGCTGATGGCGCACCGCCGCATGAGCGAGAACGAGGCGCACAAGATGCTGCTGCAGACGGCCATGAACCAGAAGCGCCGCCTGGTCGACGTGGCCGAGTCGATGCTCGCCATGGCCGACTACCTGCCGCTCGATGCAGCGCCCCGGCGCTGAGCGCCGCCCCAAAAAGCGTTCGGATTGGTGCAGCGCACAACAAGCGTGCATGCCTGCGGATTTCCGCCCGGCAGACCTTGCGCATGCGCCGGCAACCGCTCTCCTGCTGCCGATTCGATAGCAACCGGCAGCCGCAAAAGCTGGCACACAGCTTGCTGAAGTAGTACATGGACCTTCGGGTCCCAGGCAGGCGGCACCCAACGGCGGGTGTTGCCCACCGCGATCGGACAAAGGCGTCCCCCATCCCGCAAGGGCTCGTTTTCGAGCAGCCCCTGCGCGGTGCGGGACGCCTTTTTGTTTTTGTCTTCCTTTGTTTGTTTGTTGTTCTTCAACCGGAGCCCGCCACATGACCGACCCGCTGAAAACCCGCCTCAGCCGCCGCCGCGTACTGCAAGCCGCCGCCATCGGCGCCGTGGGAGTCAATCCCGCGCTGCGCGCCGCCGTCTGGGCCCAGGGCTCCGACAAGCCCGAGAAGGAAGAAGTGAAGATCGGCTTCATCCCGCTGACCGACTGCGCCAGCGTGGTGATGGCCTCGGTGCTGGGCATCGACAAGAAGTACGGCGTGAAGATCGTGCCCAGCAAGGAAGCCAGCTGGGCCGGCGTGCGCGACAAGCTCTCCAACGGCGACCTGGACATGGCGCACGTGCTCTACGGACTGGTCTACGGCATGCACCTGGGCCTGAGCGGCCCCAAGAAGGACATGGCCGTGCTCATGACCCTCAACAACAACGGCCAGGCGATCACGCTGTCGAAGAAGCTCGCGGACAAGGGCGCGGTGGATGCGGCCTCGCTCGCCAAGCTGATCGCGAGCGAAAAGCGCGAATACACCTTCGCACAGACCTTTCCCACGGGCACGCATGCGATGTGGCTCTACTACTGGCTTGCATCGGCCGGCATCGACCCGTTCAAGGACGTCAAGAACATCACGGTGCCGCCTCCGCAGATGGTGGCCAACATGCGCGTGGGCAACATGGACGGCTACTGCGTGGGCGAGCCCTGGGGCCAGCGCGCGATCATGGACGGCATCGGCGTGACGGCCATCACGACGCAGGACATCTGGAAGGACCACCCCGAGAAGGTGCTGGGCACCACGGGCGACTTCGTCAAGAAGTATCCCAACACCGCGCGCGCCGTCACCGCGGCCATCATCGAGGCCGGCAAGTGGATCGACACCGGCCTGCAGAACAAGAACAAGATGGCCGAGACCATCGCCGACAAGAGCTACGTCAACACCAGCGTGGATGCGATCAACCAGCGCATCCTCGGGCGCTACGTCAACGGCATGGGCAAGAGCTGGGACGACCCCAACCACATGAAGTTCTACAACGGCGGCGCCGTGAGCTTTCCCTACCTGTCGGACGGCATGTGGTTCCTCACGCAGCACAAGCGCTGGGGCCTGCTCAAGGAGCATCCGGACTACCTGAAGGTGGCCACCGAGATCAACCGCATCGACATCTACAAGCAGGCCGCCGCCGCCACGCAGACCCCGGTGCCCAAGGACACGATGCGCAGCAGCAAGCTGTTCGACGGCACCGTGTGGGACGGCAAGGATCCGAAGAAGTACGCCGAGTCTTTCAAGCTGCATGCCTGAGGAGGAACACATCATGGTCAGCGCTGTATTTCATTCGCCGATGGACGCATCTCTCCCTCTCCCGCGTGCGGGAGAGGGTCGGGGTGAGGGTGTGCCCCGCGCCGAAGCACCCTCGCAGCCCGCCCCTGTCGCCAGGGAGCAAAAACCACGCACCCCCATCGACCTGCGCGCCTTCTGGATGCGCGTGCTGCCGCCGCTCGCGGGCTTCGGCCTGCTGGTGCTGATCTGGGAGCTGGTGGCCATGAAGAGCACCACCGGCTTTCCGTCGCCGCTCGCGACCTGGCAGCAGGCGCTCACGGTGTTCAGCGACCCGTTCTACAGCAAGGGGCCGAACGACCAGGGCGTGGGCTGGAACGTGCTCTCGTCGCTGCAGCGCGTGGCGCTGGGCTTCGGGCTGGCGGCCGCGGTCGGCATTCCGGCGGGCTTTGCGATCGGGCGCTTCGAGTTTCTTTCGCGCATGTTCAATCCGCTCATCAGCCTGCTGCGCCCGGTGTCGCCGCTCGCGTGGCTGCCGATCGGCCTCTTGGTGTTCAAGGGCGCCAACCCGGCGGCCATCTGGACCATCTTCATCTGCTCGATCTGGCCGATGGTGATCAACACCGCGGTCGGCGTGCAGCGCGTGCCGAGCGACTACATGAACGTGGCCAAGGTGCTGAACCTGTCGGAGTGGAAGATCTTCACGAAGATCCTGTTCCCGGCCGTGCTGCCCTACATGCTGACCGGCGTGCGGCTGGCCGTGGGCACCGCCTGGCTGGTGATCGTGGCGGCCGAGATGCTGACCGGGGGCGTGGGCATCGGCTTCTGGGTGTGGGACGAGTGGAACAACCTCAACGTCGCCAACATCATCATCGCGATCTTCGTGATCGGCATCGTCGGGCTGGTGCTGGAGTTCGCGCTCATCAAGCTCGCCACTGCATTCACGTTCGAAGAGGTGAAGTCATGAATGATGATTCCAAGTACATCGAGATCCACAACGTCGAGCAGCGCTTCAAGACGGCCAAGGGCAGCTTCCTTGCGCTGCAGGGCGTCAACCTGAACGTGGCCAAGGGCGAGTTCGTCACGCTGATCGGCCACTCGGGCTGCGGCAAGTCGACGCTGCTGAACCTCATCGCGGGCCTGACCACGCCGACGCAAGGCGTGCTGCTGTGCGCGAACAGGGAAATCAAGGGCCCCGGCCCCGAGCGCGCGGTGGTCTTTCAGAACCACTCGCTGCTGCCCTGGCTCACCTGCTTCGAGAACGTGTACCTGGCCGTCGAGCGCGTCTTTGCGGCCACCGAAGGCAAGGCGCAGCTGCGCGCGCGCACCGATGCGGCGCTTGCAATGGTCGGCCTCTCGGCGGCTGCGCAGAAGCGCCCGGGTGAAATCTCCGGCGGCATGAAGCAGCGCGTGGGCATTGCGCGCGCGCTGTCGATGGAACCCAAGGTGCTGCTGATGGACGAGCCCTTCGGCGCCCTCGACGCACTCACGCGCGCCAAGCTGCAGGACGAACTGCTCGCGATCGTGCAGAAGACGCAGAGCACCGTCGTGATGGTCACGCACGACGTCGACGAGGCGGTGCTGCTCTCCGACCGCATCGTGATGCTCACCAACGGCCCGGCCGCCACCATCGGCGAGGTGCTGAAGGTCGACATCGCGCGTCCGCGCAACCGCGTCGAGCTGGCCGAAGACCCGGCCTATGTTCATGCCCGCAAGGCCGTGATCGATTTCCTCTACACGCGCCAGGCGCACGTGGAGAAAGTCGCAGCCTGATCCCACGGGCGCGGCGCGACCGGAGTCAGGACATGATGACTTGCAGGCTGTGCTCGTACCAGGCGGTGAGGCGCTCGAAGGTGTCGACGAGCGCCTCGCTGGAACGCACCAGCGTCGCGCGGCCTTCGGGGCTGTCCAGCGCCTGCACGCCGCCGACCAGGCGCAGCCATTCGTCGCGCGCGGCCGCCAGCGCGGCGCGGATCTCGGGTGAGCTGAGGGGCGCGCGCTCCAGCTCCAGCAGCGCGGCCTCGAACTCGTTCATGGTCGGCAGCAGCCGCTCGCGCGACGCCTCGGCCGCAATGATCGATGCGAGCAATGCATCCTTCGCGAGGCGCTGCGCGCGCATGCGCTGGCGACCGCAGATGTTGACGATGCGCAGCGCGCGCCGCGCGCCCGAGGCCTCCAGCGCTTCGGTCATGGCCTCGGCCGCCGACAGCAAGGCCTCGCCGCGCGCATCGATCTCGGCCAGCCCCTGCTGCGCGGGACGCGCGGCCAGCGAGGTGGCGAGCGCGCTCCAGGCGGCCTGCACTTCGCCCAGCGCGAGCACGCCGGCCGCGCCCAGCTCGAGGGTGCCCAGATGATCGAGGTTCTGCTGCACCCGCTCGGTCGACTGCGTGCGCAGGACCCGCGCGCGCTGCACGTCGATGCCCGACAGCAGCTGCGCCGCCACGCGCACCAGCCGCTGCGAGAGCATGCGCAGCTGCCCGGCGCGGTTGATCGCATCGGCCCACTGCGCGGCCTCGATGACCGAGCGCGACACCTCGCCCAGCCGCAGGTTGGCATGCATCGCGGCACCGCGCAGCAGGCCGAAGGCTTCGTCTTCGCCGATGCCGCGCGCCGACATCAGCAGGCCCTTGGCGCGATCGACCCACTTGCGCTCGTCCATGCGCGTGCGCAGCGCGTCGAGCTCGGTGCGCAGCGCGGCCTCGCGCTGCCAGCGGGCCTGCGCGCGGGCGAGCAGTGCCGCGAGCGACACGGCGTCCAGCGCATCGATGGGCGCCCACGCATGCACGCCGAGCGCGGCCAGCGCCTCGTGCTGTTCTCCGCTCAGCGGCGCGCTGGCCAGGCTCAGCGCGCAAGGCGGCGCACCACCCCAGGCCCGCAATGCATCGACCAGCGCCGGCAGCTGATCCGCCGGCTCCGGCAGATGAACCAGGGCCTGTTGCGGTGCAAGCGCACTCGCCTGCTGCACCAGCGTGTGGCAGGTGGCCCTTCCGAGCACGGTGGCATTCGCCCCCTCGAGCGCCAGCCGCAACGGCTCCGGCAGCTCCGGCAACGGCGCGGAGCCGGCGAATTCATTGGGCAGGACGGCGAGAAGGGAAATCATGGCGAGGTGATGCAGAGCAGCGCAAGCATAGGCCAGGCCCGCGCGCTTTCGCAGGCACGCCTCTTGCGTGGAACAGGGTGCGGTGTAACGAAGCACCGCTTTGGTGAGGCTGCAGGCTCCTGCATCCGTCCTGGCACTGCACGTGCCGGGAAGCACCCCCACGCCGGCAGCGTCCGCCGCCGGCATCCCGCCCCAACCCCGTCCGTCGACACGGCTTCTGCAAGGCCGCGCCGCGGCATTTCGCACGATTGAACGCCATGTCCAGCTTCAAGACCTTTCTGCATTCCGGCCACGGGCCGACGCTGTTTGCGTCCTTCCTGTACTTCTCGTTCTCGTGCTGCATCTGGGTGCTCAACGGTGCGATGGCGCCCTTCATCGGCGAGAGCTTCGACCTCTCGCCCGCGCAGAAGGGGCTGATGCTGTCGGTGCCCATCATCGCGGGCGCGCTGATGCGCTTTCCGCTCGGCATCCTGTCGCAGTACATCGGCCGCAAGAACGCGACGCTGGTCGAGATGGGCCTGATCGCGGTGGCGATGCTGTTCGGTTTCTTCTTCGTGAAGAGCTTCAACGACCTGCTCGCCATGGGCGTGCTGCTGGGCATTGCGGGCGCGAGCTTCGGCGTGGCGCTGTCGCTGGGCTCGGGCTGGTTCCCGCCGCAGCACAAGGGCCTGGCAATGGGCCTGGTGGGCGCCGGCAACGTGGGCACGGCGGTGTCGGTGCTGGTGGCGCCGCCGCTCGCGCAGTGGCTCGGCTGGCAGGCGGTGTACGGCGTGGCGGCCGGCGCAATCCTCGTGCCGATGATCGTGATGATCGTGTTCGCCAAGGAGCCGCCCGACGTCGACAGCCATGCGAGCTTCCGCGCGCACATCGCCTGCCTGTTCGAGAAGGACGGCTGGGTGTTCAGCCTGATCTACGGCGTGACCTTCGGCGGCTTCATCGGGCTCACCACCTTCCTGCCTTCCTACTACTACGACCAGTTCGGCGTGAGCAAGGTGCAGGCCGGCCAGCTCACGATGCTGGCCGCCTTCATGGGCGCGGCGGTTCGCATCGTGGGCGGCTGGATCTCCGACCGCTGGGGCGGCGTCAACACGCTGACCGTGGTGCTGCTGGTGGTGGCCGTCGGGCTGGTGCTGGTGGGCATCTCGTCGGGCTCGCTCGCGCTCACCACCCTGCTGCTGATCCTGTGCTTTGCCGCGCTGGGCGCAGGCAACGGCGCGCTGTTCCAGTTGGTGCCGCTGCGCTGGCCCACGAGCACCGCGGTGGCCGGCTCGATGATCGGCGAGATCGGCGCGCTGGGCGGCGGGCTGGTGCCCAACGCCATGGGCCTGTCGAAGCAGTACCTGGGCAGCTACGTCTGGGGCTTTGTGTTCTTCGGTGCGCTGTCGCTGGTGATGCTGGGCGTCATGCGCGTGATGCAGATCCGCTGGACGCGCACCTGGGCAGAGAAAGGTGGCCGCGCGCGCACCTCGCCCCACGCTGCCGACGCCAAGTACGTGCCTCCAAGGAAGACGGCGCGGCCATGACCTCCCTCCGCCCGCCCTCAACGTGGCAGGAACAGCAGCCACACCACCAGCAGTGCGTTGAACAGCAGCGACACGGCCAGCGCGATCTTGTAGAGCGCGGCCGGGTCGCGGCGGATCAGCGGCGTGGCGGCGGGCGCGCTCACGGGGCGGGAAGCGCCGCGCTCCAGCGCGAGCAGCATTTCCTCGGCGGTTTCGAAGCGCTCGCGCGGATCGCGCGCGACCGCCTTGCGCACCAGGTGGTCGAGCCACACGGGCACATCGGGCCGCAGGCGCGAGAGCGCGGCCGGATCGCGCCGGTAGCGCGCCACCTGGTAGGGCTCGATCTCGCCGTAGGGCAGATGGCCGCCGAGCCACTGGTACAGCGTGACGCCGAGCGCGAACAGGTCGCTCGCGGTGTCGGCCTCGGCGCCCTCCCACTGCTCAGGGTTGATGTAGCTCGGCGTGCCGGCATGCAGCTCCCGCTGGGCCGCGCCTTCGCGGCCCGACAGCGCCACGCCCAGGTCGAGGATGCGCCAGCGGCCATCGTCGCCCAGGTGCAGGTTGCCGGGCTTGATGTCGCGGTGCACCACGCCATGGCGATGCAGCCGGCCCAGGGCCTTGGTCACTTCGATGGCCGCGGCAACCACTTCGGCCACTGTGCCGCGCGCGCCGGACTTGCGCATCTGCTCCAGCGTGCGCCCGCCGTGCCAGTCGAACACGATGTAGAGCGCGCTGGCGTTCTCGGCGCGTTCGTGCACGCGCACGAATCCGCTGTTGCCCACGCGCTGGCCCAGCCAGGCTTCGTGCGCGAGCATCGCGCGCTCCTGCGGGTCGCTGGCGCGCGAGGGATGCAGCGTCTTGAGCGCCACCAGTTCGCGCGTGGCCGCATTGCGCGCCTGGTACAGCAGGTGCACGCCGGTGTCGGCCACCAGCGCGGTGACGACGTAGCCGTCGAGCGCGTCTCCCACCTTCAACAAGGGCGGCGGCGCCAGGCGGCGGCCGTCGCCGAGTTCGTCGTCCAGCTGCCGCACATCGAGGCCGACGACGCGGATGACCAATGCGGTCGCGTTGTCGCGCGTGCCTGCGTCCAGCGCCGCCTGCACCAGCGCCTCGCTCGCCTCCTCGGCACTGCCCTGCAGGGCGAGCGCGGCCAGGCGCTGCGGCTTGAGCACGCCGTGCACGCCATCGGTGCTGAGCACGAAGCAATCGCCCACGCGCACGTCGCCCTGCGCATAGTCGACGCGCACCTGGTCGTCCAGGCCGATGGCGCGCGTCAGCCGGCTGCGCATGTCGGGATGCTCGAAGGCGTGGTCCTGGGTCAGCGGCATGGCCGGCTCGCCGCCGGCGCGCACGCGCCAGGCGCGCGTGTCGCCCACATGCGCGAGCGTGTAGCTCTGGCCGTGCAGCACCAGCGCCGTCAGCGTGGTGAGCGCCGTGGCGCTGCCCTGCCGCCGCCGGTTGTGGTCGGCGAGCCAGGCGTTCTGCGCGGCGACCAGGCGGTCGAGCGCGGCAGTCGGCTCCCAGGTATCGGGCGTCGCGAAGTAGTCGGCCAAGAGGCCCATGACGGTGGTCTGCGCCGCCTCCAGGCCGCGCCCGCCCGTGGACACGCCGTCGGCAATGGCCGCGATGAGCCCGCGCGACTCGTCGCCAGGCGGCGCGTTCACGGCGCCCGCGAAGTCTTCGTTCACGTCGCGCGGTCCGCGCTGGCTGCTGTAGCCGATGTCCACTTCAAAGCTCATGGCGCCATTCTCCACATGCTTTCCGCGCGCGCCGTGCGCTTCCTTTGCTTGATTCGTTGAAAGGCCCCACCCATGATGAAGAAACTCAAGCTCGTGATGGTCGGCAACGGCATGGCCGGCGTGCGCACGCTCGAAGAGCTGCTGAAGCTCGCCCCCGACCTGTACGACATCACCGTCTTCGGCGCCGAGCCGCACCCCAACTACAACCG
>NZ_JBFTRJ010000026.1:0-54072 GCF_056399465.1 Variovorax sp. 01N425
ATCTGCTCCGCGCTCAAGGTGATCACGTCCGACACGCTGTCCACCACCATGCCCACCACGCGCCCTGCAATGTTCAGCACGATCACCACCGTGAACTGGTCGTAGCTGGGCGTGCCCAGCCTGAACTTGATGCGCATGTCGATGATCGGGACGATGATCCCGCGCAGGTTCACCACGCCCTTGATGTACTCCGGCGCGTTCGCGATGCGCGTCACCGCGTCGTAGCCGCGCAGCTCCTGCACCTTCTGGATGTCGATGCCGTATTCCTCCTGGCCCAGCGTGAAGGTCACCACCTCCAGCCGGCTCGAGGTGGCAGGCGCCGCGGCGCCCCGGTGTTGTGGAGGGGTCATGATCTCTGCCATATGGATTCCTTCAGCTGAACTTCTGCATGATGCGAACGAGCTTCTGCCCGTACTGGGGATCGGTGGCGTAGCCGGCCTTCTGCAGGCCGTGCGCGGCCTCGGCCGGCGTGTCGGCGGCCAGCACGCCGGCGTAGCGCGGGTTGCGCGTGATGAACCGGGCGTAATCGGTGAAGGCCTCGTCGTAGGAGGCGTAGGCCCTGAACTTCGCGCGCACGCGCTGCGGCTCGCCGTCCACGTATTCGGTCGTGGTGGTCTCCACCACCGGACCCTTCCAGCTGCGGTCGGCCTTGATGCCGAACAGGTTGAAGCTCTGGGTGCCGTCGTCGGCGCGGATCTCGCGCTTGCCCCAGCCCGATTCGAGCGCGGCCTGCGCGAGGATCAGCGGCGCGGGCACGCCGCTCGCCTCGCTCGCCACCTGCGCGGAACCGCCCATGCGCTGCACGAAGCTGTCGACATTGCCCTGCAGCGAAGCCACGGCGCCCGCGGCCGAGCGGTCGCTGTTGCGCTGGTAGATGCCCAGGTCCACCGATGCGGCCGATGGCCTTGCCGGTGCGGATGGCAATGACGATGGCGACGAGCCGAGCGGAATGCCCGACTGCGGCGTGAGTGCGATGCCCGCGCGTGGCGCGAGCGAGATGCCTTCGCTGCCGCTGCCGTCTGCTTCGCCCGAGGGCGCCGCGCGGCTGAGCTGCGCGAGCATGGCCTCGGCCAGTCCCACGCCGCGCCCGGAGAGGTTCTGCGCGAGCTGCTGGTCGAGCATCGACATGTAGATCTTCTGGTCGCGGTTCTCCAGCAAGCCGCTCGAAGGCGTGGCCTCGCGCATGCTCTTGAGCACCATGTTCATGAACAGTGCCTCGAACTGGCGCGACACCTGCTTCAGGCCCTCTTCGGGCGAGCTGCGCACGGTGTAGCGCAAGGCATCGACACCCTGCACGTCGAGTGCAAGGCGCTGGTCCAGCGCGCCGCTTCTGCTTTCGGTGATGGCCATGGCGATGCTCAGATGATCTCGAGCTCGGCGCGCAGCGCGCCGGCGGACTTCATGGCCTGCAGGATCGACACCAGGTCCTGCGGATTGGCGCCCAGGCTGTTCAGGCCCTTGATCACATCGGCCAGCGAGGCGCCGCCGCGCACCATCTGCAGCGCGCCGCCGCCCTGGCTGATCGAGATCTGCGAGGTCTGCCCCACCACCGTGGAGCCGCCGGAAAATGCATTGGGCTGGCTCACCACGGGCTCGGTGTTGATGACCACCGAGAGGTTGCCGTGCGCCACCGCGCAGTCGTTCACGCGCACGGCCTGGTTCATGACCACGGAGCCGGTGCGCGCATTGACCACCACGCGCGCGACCGCCTGCGTCGGCGTCACTTCGAGGCTCTCGAGCCGCGCGAGAAAGCCCACGCGCTCCTGCGGCGCGGGTGCCTGCACCTGGATCACGCGGGCGTCGAGCGCCTGCGCCGTGCCCGCGCCGAACTGCCGGTTGATGGCGTCGGCCGCCAGCTGCACCGTGCCGAAGTCGGAGCGGTTGAGCTCCAGCGTGAAGCTGCCTTCGCCGCCCACCGGCGCCTCGACGCTGCGCTCCACCAGCGCGCCGGCCGGGATGCGGCCCGAGCCGAGCTGGTTGACCTGCGCCTTGCTGCCGTTGGCCGACGCGCCCGCGCCGCCGACCACCATGTTGCCCTGCGCGATCGCATAGACCTGCCCGTCGACGCCCTTGAGCGGCGTCATCAGCAGCGTGCCGCCGCGCAGGCTCTTGGCATTGCCCATCGAGGACACCGTCACGTCGATGTTCTGGCCGGGCCGTGCGAACGAAGGCAGCGTGGCCGTGACCATCACCGCCGCCACGTTCTTGAGCTGCATGTTCACGCCCTGCGGAATCGTGATGCCCAGCTGCTGCAGCATGTTGTTGAGGCTCTGCGTGGTGAACGGCGTCTGCATGGTCTGGTCGCCCGTGCCGTCGAGTCCGACCATGAGGCCGTAGCCGATCAGCGGGTTGTCGCGCACGCCCTGGATGCTCGCGAGCTCCTTCAGCCGCTCGGCCTGCGCCGGTGAACACAGGGTGATGGCGCACAGCGCCGCAAAGCCGATCAACGAACGCACATTGCAGAAGAAATTCATGATTTGGGGGTGAGTCATCAGAACGGCATGACGTTCAAGAAGAAGCGCTGCATCCATCCCATGTGCTGCGCCTCGTCGATGTAGCCCTTGGCCGTGTACTCGATGCGCGCATCGGCCACCAGCGTCGAAGGCACGGTGTTGCTGCCCGAGACCGTGCGCGGGTTCACCACGCCCGAGAACCGGATGTACTCGGTGCCCTGGTTGATGCCCATCTGCTTCTCGCCACTCACCAGCAGGTTGCCGTTGCGCATCACGTCCACCACCGTGACCGTGATCACGCCGTTGAAGGTGTTGTTGGCGTTGGCGCCGCCCTTGGCGTCGAGCTTGTTGCCGCCCGACAGCTTGGCGTCCTGCCCGTCGAGCAGCGAACCCAGCAGCTTCGGAATGCCGGCGAAGTCGGCCGCCAGGCTGCCCGTGCGGCTTGCCGTTGCGCCCGAGTTCTTGCTCGCGTTGACGCGCTCGCTGATGACGATGGTCAGGATGTCGCCCACGTTGCGCGGCCGGCGGTCCTCGAACAGCGCGCTGCCGCCGGGACCGTCCTGGAAGATCGCGCCGTTGGCACGCCGCGGCATCGAAGCCATGTTCTCCGCCCGCGCCGTCATCGGCTGGTGCACCAGCGGCTCGCGCGGAACCTGCGCGCAGCCCGAGGCCAGCACGGCAAGAGCCACCGACAGCGCCAGGCACAAGGTGCGGGAGGTCATAACTGCGCCAGGCGCTGCAGCATCTGGTCCGAGGTCTGGACCGCCTTGCTGTTGATCTCGTAGGCGCGCTGCGTGGCGATCATGTTCACGAGCTCTTCGACCACGTTGACGTTCGAAGCCTCCACGTAGCCCTGGCTCAGGATGCCCGCGCCGTCGATGCCGGGGTTGACCTGGTTCGGCGCGCCGGAGGCATCGGTTTCCGCATAGAGGTTCTCGCCCTTGCTCTGCAGGCCGGCCGGGTTCAGGAAGGTGGCCAGCTGCAGCTGCCCGACCTGCACCGTGTTGGTCTGCCCGGCCTGCGTGATCGACACGATGCCGTCGCGGCCGATGGTCAGGCTGGTGGCGTTGGCGGGCAGCGTGATGGCCGGCTGCACCGGAAAGCCGCTGGCCGTGACGAGCTGGCCGTCGCGGTCGGTCTGGAACGAGCCGTCGCGCGTGTAGGCGGTGGTGCCGTCGGGCATCAGCACCTGGAAGAAGCCGCCGCCGTTGATGGCCACGTCGGTCGGCTTGTCGGTCTTGGTGAGGTTGCCCTGCGAGTGGATGCGCTCGGTGGCGACCACGTGCACGCCGGTGCCCACCTGCAGGCCCGAAGGCAGCCGGGTCTGGTCCGAGGTCTGGCCGCCGACCTGGCGCAGGTTCTGGTACATCAGGTCCTCGAACACGGCGCGGCTTCGCTTGAAGCCCGTGGTGCCGACGTTGGCAAGGTTGTTCGACACCACGTCGAGTTGGGTCTGCTGGGCATCCAGGCCGGTCTTGGCGATGTAGAGCGAGCGCATCATGGCAAAAAATCCTTGGGGAAATGGGTGGTGGGGCGCGGGCTCAGCCGTACGCCAGCAGCTTGTTGGCCGACTGCGCGTTCTCGTCCGCGCTGTGCATCGACTTCATCTGCATCTCGAAGCTGCGGGCGTTGGCGATCATGGCCACCATGGCCTCCACGCCGTTGACGTTGCTGCCCTCGACCGCGCCGGTGGTCACGGTCACGGCCGCATCGGGCTCGGCCGGCGCGAGGCCCTCGCGCATGCGAAAAAGGCCGTCGGCGCCGCGCACCAGGTCGGCCACGGGCGGGTTGACCAGCTTCAGCCGGCCCACCTCGGCAATGCCGATGGCCGGGTCGCCGGCACCGCGCGCCGTCACGAGGCCGTTGGCCGCGATCGCGACGGTGGAGCCGGGCGGCACCGCCAGTGCGCCGGCGTCGCCGGCCACGGGCAGCGAGCCCATGGTCGTGAGCTGGCCTTCGGCGTTCACCTGCAGGTTGCCCACGCGGGTGTAGGCCTCGCCGCCATCGGGCGTCTGCACCGCGAGCCAGCCGTCGCCGTGAATGGCAACGTCGAGCGCGCGGCCGGTTTCCGTGAGCGGACCGTGGCTGAAGTCGGCGCCCGGCGTGGTGGCAACCACGTAGGCGCGCGTCGTCGCCTCGGCGCCATCGGTCACCGGCACCGCGCGAAAGCTGTTGATCTGCGCGCGGAACCCGGGCGTGGAGGCGTTCGCCATGTTGTTGGCGACGGAGGCCTGCTGCTCCATGGCCTGCTTGGCGCCGCTCATCGCGACATACAGCATGCGGTCCATGGGCGGCTCAGCGGATGTTGATCAGGGTCTGGACGACCTGATCCTGCGTCTTCACCGTCTGCGCATTGGCCTGGTAGCTGCGCTGCGCGACGATCAGGTTGACGAGCTCGGAGGTCAGGTCGACGTTCGATGCCTCCAGCGCGCCCGAGGCGAGCGAGCCCTGCTTGGTGCCCGCGCCCGGCGTGCCGGTGAGCGGCTGGCCCGAGGCCAGCGTTTCGCCCCAGACGTTCTCGCCCATCGGTTCCAGGCCGTTGGGGTTGGCGAAAGAGGTCAGCACCACCTGGCCCATCAGCGTGGTCTGTTCGTTGGAGAACTTGCCGGTGATGGTGCCGTCGGGGTTGATCGAGAACGAGGTCAGCGTGCCGGAGGTGTAGCCGTCCTGCTTGAGCGTCTTGATCTCGTTGACGTTGCCGAACTGCGTGGTGCCCGAAAGGTCCACCGTGGCGTTGAGCGCCACCGAGCCGTTGCCGAAATTCATCGTGGGCAGCGTCAGCTTGCCGCCGGCCGGCGTGAGCAGGTTGCCGTTGCCGTCGAAGCTCATCGTCGAGATCGGCGCGCCGCCATTGAGCGCGCTGCCGTCGGCCGCGCCGTACACGTCCCAGGCATTGGCGCCGGTCTTCACGAAGAAGACGCCGAGCTCGTGCGGATTGCCGAGCGAATCGAACACCGGGCCGAGCGCGTTCGAATAGTTGAAGGTGGCCGAATCGGTGGCGGAGAACGGCGTCTTGGTGGGCACCGTGCCGCGCGCGTCCAGGTTGAAGGTGGCGTTGATGGCGGTGGTCGCCTTCGGGCTCATGGCCGTGGTCTGGACCTGCAGCGGGCCCGGCGTGCCGCCGTCCAGGCCGCCGGTGGCGGAGACGCCGTAGCCCGTCAGGCGCAGGCCCGCGGCGTTGACGATGAAGCCGTCCTTGTCGCGCGTGAACTGGCCATTGCGCGAATACATCACCTCGCCGCTCGGGCTGCTGAGGCGGAAGAAGCCGTCGCCGTTGAGGATCGCCACGTCCAGCGGCCGGCTGCTGGTCTGCACCGAGCCCTGCGTGAAGTTCTGCACGATGCCCGACACCGCCACGCCCAGGCCGACGCGCGAGCCCGCATACACGTCCTGGAAGGTTGCCGCGCCCGACTTGAAGCCGACCGTGCCCGAATTGGCGATGTTGTTGCCGATGACGTCCAGGTTGGCGGCGGCTGCGGACAGGCCGCTGATGCCTTGGGAAAAGCCCATGATCGAATCCTTGTTTCAGTGCAATGAAGAAGAAGAAATGGCCTGCGGCGCACGGGCCGCTGCCGATGAGGAAGACAGCGCGCGACAGCTGCTCAGAGGAACATGCGCACGTCGGCCAGGCCGATGCTCTGGCCCGACATCAGTTCGAGCGTGACGCCGCTGGCGCCCTGCTTGACGGCGGCCACCTGCGAGAAGACCAGCGAAGTGGCCTCCACGCGCGTGCCGTTGTTGGCGGCCGCGACGCTGAAGCTGTAGGCGCCCGCCGGGGCCGTGCTGCCGTCGTCGGCCTTGCCGTCCCAGCTGACGGCGTTGACGCCCTCGGTCATCGGCCCGAGCGTCAAGGTGCGCACGGTGTTGCCCGCGGCATTGACGATCTTCACCTCGACGGTGCCGGCGGTGGCCGGCAGCTGCACGGCAAAGGGCACGGCCGCCGGTTCCTCGCCGGCCTTGGGCTCCGTGGCGGCGATGGTGTTGCCGGGCGACAGCACGTTGTAGCCAATGAGCGATGCCGCCTGCAGCACCTGGTTGGCGCCGGTCTGGTTCACCAGTCCGCTGAGCGCGCTGTTGAGCCGCTCGATGCCGCTCACGGTGCTCATCTGCCCGAGCTGCGACGTGAGCTCGGCGTTCTCCATCGGGTTGAGCGGGTCCTGGTTGTTGAGCTGCGTCACCAGCAGCTTGAGGAAGCGCTGCTCGCTGTCCGCTCCCGAGACGTTGCCGGCGCTCGACGCGGCGGTGGCTGCGTTGAGCCCGGAGATGGAAGAGGTGTCGGAAATGGCCATGGTTCTTGTTGGGATGTGGGGGGTTACTGGCCGATGCTCAGCGTCTTGACCATCAGCGTCTTGGCGGTGTTGAGCACCTCGACGTTGGCCTGGTAGCTGCGCGAGGCGGAAATCATGTTGGTCATCTCCTCGACCACGTTGACGTTGGGCATGGCCACGTAGCCCTTGGCGTCGGCATGCGGGTTCTTCGGGTCGAAGACCATCTTCAGCGGCGAGGGGTCCTCGATGACGCCGGCCACCTTCACGCCGCCGATGTCCTGCTGGCCCGAGGCGTCCACTTCGAAGACCACCTGCTTGGCGCGGTAAGGCTTGCCGTCGGGGCCGGCCACGCTCTCGGCGTTGGCAAGATTGCTGGCCGTCACGTTCATGCGCTGCGACTGCGCGGCCATGGCGGAGCCCGCCACGCTGAAGATGTTCATGGAAGCACCGGGATGCGGCATGTGCGGCTCCTTCCTGTTTATTGCGCAGCGGAGAGCAGCGACTTGATCTTGGCGCTGACCACCGTGAGGTTGGCTTCGTAGCGCAGCGCGTTGTCGGCGAAGTTGATGCGCTCGGCATCCATCTCCACCGTGTTGCCGTCGATGCTGGCCTGGCTCGGCACGCGGTACAGCAGGTCGCGCTCGGGCATCGAGGGCGGCGCATCGGCCTGGATGTGGCGCGCCGACGTGGCGGCCATCTGCACCGGCTGCTGCGCCGCGCGGCCGTGCTCGACCGCCTGTGTCAGGCGGCTCGCGAAATCGAAGTCACGCGCCTTGTAGTTGGGCGTGTCGGCGTGGGCGATGTTGGCCGCGAGCACTTCCTGGCGCTGCGTCCGAAGGTTCAGTGCTTCGCGGTTGAAGCGAAGCGCCGCATCCAGCTTGTCGATCATGTGTTTCCATCTTTCGAGGCGTCGCGTCCCTGGCGGGGCATGGCGACAGATGGAAAGCGAGTCTATGCATGCACTGCGTTCGCAATGGCCCGAACAAAGGGGCATTTGGCGTGCACTTCGAATCTTCGGATCGGGTGCGCCTTCCTAGAATTGCCGGGCACCCATCATGGAAAAAATCCCTTGCCGCCCACGCCGCCTGAAGCTCGTGCTGCCTGCCCTGGCGGCCGGGCTGGGCGCGGCGATGTGCGTGGCCGCGGCGCCGCTCACGGGCGATGCGCGCGCCGCCGTCGACAGCCTGCTGCAGGCCCAGGCCGCCGGACTGCCGGGCAAGGTCGGCATCCGCGTCGAGGCGCCAGCATCGGGTCCGCTGCCCGCCTGCGATGCGCTCGAGGCCTTCCTGCCGCGCGGCGCCGCGGCGTGGGGCCGGGTGTCGGTCGGCCTGCGCTGCCACTCGGAGCAAAAGCCCTGGACGCGCTATGTGCTGGCCCATGTGGCGGTCGAGGGGCGCTACCTGGTGGCCGCGCGCAACATCGATACCGGCCAGGCCCTGGGCGCGGGCGACTTCATCGCCCGCAATGGCGATCTCACCGCCCTGCCGCGCTCGGTCGTGACCGACCTTGCCGAACTGCAGGGCGTGGTGGCCGCCAACCGCATCGCGTCCGGCGCGCCGCTCAGGCGCGAACTGATGCGCGGCGTGGCCGTGATCCAGCAGGGCCAGACCATCAAGGTCGTTGCCGAAGGCCCGGGCTATGTGGTCAGCACCGAAGCACGCGCGATGAGCAGCGCCAGCGCCGGTGCGGCCGTGCGGGCCAGGACCGTGGACGGCCGCATGGTCAGCGGCGTGGCCGACGAGGAAGGGCAGGTCCGCCTGCCGCAGTAGCCGCATTCGATGCGCACTGCCCTAAAGTTCTGGCCCGAACTGCCGATACACCAGGCAGCCCTTTGAGGAACCATCTTGAAAATCGATCCATTCGCCCCTTCGGCCACACCGCTCCCCCGAACGAACAAGGGCGCGGCGTCCTCGCCCGCCAGCGGCACCGACGCCGTCCAGGGCGGCAGGAACGCGGTGAAGCTCTCGTCGTCGGCCCAGGTGCATTCGATGCCCGAGGCGCCCAACTCCGATTTCGACGCGGCGCGCGTTGCCTCGATCCGCGAGGACATCCGGGCCGGGCGCTATGAAATCCACCCCGACCGGATCGCCCGCGGCCTGCTCGCCAGCGTGCGCGATCTGCTCCACGAAAACGGAAAGCTCTGAACGCCATGCTGCTTCACCTGTTGGCCGAAAAAACCTGTATCGAGGAATTCCTGTCGGTGCTGGAGCGGGAGGCAGAGGCCATGAAGAACGGCCTCTTTGCCGAGCTGCCTTCGCTCACCAGGCGCAAGGCCGGCTTGCTCGACCGCATGGCGGCACTCGACCAGGCGCGCGAATCGGCGCAGGTGGCGCGGGGTTTCGAGCCAGGGCGCGCGGGCGCCGATGCCGCCGCCGAGGCGGACGGCGAGGCCTCGCTTGCCGCCTGGACGGCACTGGTCGAGCTGGCGCAGCAGGCCAAGGCCTGCAACCGCCGCAATGGCGCCATGGTGTACAGCCAGCTCGATTTCACGCAGAACGCGCTGCACTACCTGCAGGCCGGCGCGCAGCCCTTCTACGGGCCGGACGGCATCCGCAAGGCCGCCAGCGCCGCGGGAACGCGGCTGGCGGTGGGCTGAGCCGCAGATCTACTTGCGAGTCGTCTTGCCCGACTTGGGCGGCGCCTCGAACAACTCCGAGAAGAACGACTGATTCACCTCGCCGGAATCCTTGGCAGTTGGACTCGGCTCAGTCGACGGCAGCTCCTGGAAGTCCGACGACGCGAAGTGCGGCGGCACATACACCCCGTGCTCGTCCCGCCTGACCAGGCCGCGGCGCTCCAGGTCCCGCATGGTCTTGTTGACCTGCATCCTGGAAAGCCCCGAATAGGAGGCGATGACCGACTGGGTGATGCGCTTGTCGTAGCCGCCGTCGGTGCCCGGCGCCAGCACGGTGAGCTCGTGCAGGATGCGGCTGATGAGCCGCTCCGACGAGGCCGATGAAATCTGCCGGATCTGCCTGCGCAGCACCGTGGTGCGCTTCATGACCACGTCGAGCAGGCCCATCGTCACGGCCGGATGGCGGTCGCACAGCGCCTTGAATTCGAGCGTGGGCACCAGGTACAGCGAGGTGGGCAAGGCCGCCACCAGGGTCGCGCCGGCCTGGTAGCGCTCCTCGATCAGGGCGGAGTTCAGGAAGAAGTCGTCCTGCCGGATGAAGTCGGTCGTGACGTCGCCGCTGTCTCCGCTGCCCTGCACCACCACCCGCAGCAGGCCGGTGGCCACGCAGTAGATGCGGTCGGACCATTCGTCCGCCGCCAGCACCACTTCGTTGCGCCGGTAGGACCGAAGTTCGATGCGCTGAACGAAGGCTGCGCGCTCATCCGGGGGAACGCTGGCAATAAGAGGATGCAAATACATCTGTACCGTCCATGGGCTGCCTTGCCGCATATTGGCTCAAAGCGGCTGCCTGCAACTCTCCCCGCTCTCTAAATGTGAATATTTACCAGATTAGACTCATATACTAACAGTCGGTAACATCTGGACACGCAACATCATCGCATGACTTGGCGAACTACGCGCGCCAGCCGCCCGAGACCAGCCATTGGCTTGTACCGCAGGCGACAACGAGCGCCGCGTAGGTCGCCATCGCGCCGTCGCGCCCTGCAAGGACGACGCCGCCGAGCAGCACCAGCGCTCCCACGCCTGAATTGATCGCGCCCTGGGCCCACCATGCCCTGCCGCCCGCCTTGCGCCGGAAGGCCCGGCCCATGAGCGCGCACAGGAAGCCGACGGCCAGCGCGGGCGCCACGAAGTTCAGCAGGTGATTGAGAAGATCCAGCAGCGACATGGGTAGGAATGGGTATCGAGCGAGGGCCGCCGGATAAGGCCAAGGGCGCTCGCGGCGCCCTTGTTGTGTGGAGTTGCATGCGGCCAAGCCCCTTGGCGGCCGCATGGCTGCTGCTGATTTTATAATCAGTGGATATGTCAGTCTGGACCCTCGGGTTGAACCACACGACCGCGCCGCTCGATCTGCGCGGTCGTTTCGCGTTCGCGCTCGATCAGCTGGCGCCCACGCTGCAGAGCCTGCGCAGTTCGTTTGCCGGCGGCCGCCATCCGCAGGTCGAGGCCGCGATCATCTCCACCTGCAACCGCACCGAGATCTATTGCGCCGCCGAGCATGCCGCGCTCGACCACACGGTCGGCTGGCTGGCCGAGAGCGGCGGCGTCGCGCCCGCGCTGCTGCGCTCGCATGCCTACACGCTGCAGGACGACGAGGCTGCGCGCCACGTCTTCCGCGTGGCCAGCGGGCTCGATTCGATGGTGCTCGGCGAAGCCCAGATCCTCGGCCAGATGAAGGACGCCGTGCGCGCGGCCGAAACCGCCGGCGCGCTCGGCAGCACGCTCAACCAGCTGTTCCAGCGCTCCTTCGCGGTCGCGAAAGAGGTGCGCACCGCCACCGAGATCGGCGCGCATTCCATCAGCATGGCCGCGGCGGCCGTCCGGCTGGCCGGCCAGCTGTTCGAAGAC
The DNA here is from genome assembly GCF_056399465.1 of Variovorax sp. 01N425. NCBI lineage: Bacteria > Pseudomonadati > Pseudomonadota > Betaproteobacteria > Burkholderiales > Comamonadaceae > Variovorax > Variovorax sp. 01N425. The sequence goes on from NZ_JBFTRJ010000026.1 coordinate 11,208, forward strand.
CTGCACCAGACGCGCGTGCTGTTCGTCGGCGCGGGCGAGATGATCGACCTGGCCGCCACGCATTTCGCGGCCAAGGACCCGAAGTCCATCGCCATTGCCAACCGCACGCTCGAGCGCGGCGAAAAGCTGGCCTCGCGCTTCGGCGGCGAGGCCATGCGGCTGGCCGACCTGCCCAGCCGGCTGGCCGAGTTCGACATCGTGGTGAGCTGCACCGCCAGCACGCTGCCGATCATCGGCCTGGGCGCGGTCGAGCGCGCACTCAGGGCCCGCAAGCACCGCCCGATGTTCATGGTCGACCTGGCCGTGCCGCGCGACATCGAGCCCGAGGTGAAGGCGCTCGAGGACATCTACCTCTACACCGTCGACGATCTCGCCCAGGTGGTGCAGCAGGGCCAGGCCAACCGCCAGGCCGCCGTGGCCGAGGCCGAGGTCATCATCGACGCCGGCGTGCAGAGCTTCATGCACTGGCTCGGCCAGCGCGGCACCGTGCCGCTGATCCAGCAGCTCAATGCCCAGGCCGACGAGTGGCGCGCCGCCGAGATGGCGCGCGCGCGCAAGCTGCTGGCCAAGGGCGAATCGGTCGATGCGGTGCTCGAGGCCATGTCGCGCGGGCTCACGCAGAAGCTGCTGCACGGCGCCATGGCCGAACTGCACGCGGGCGACGCCGCATCGCGCGAGCACACCGCGCAGACCATCTCGCGCCTGTTCCTGCGCAAAGAGCGTTAGCGACGCTCGCCAGCGGCCCGGCCCTGCCGGCCGCGGTCCCACATGCGCCCTGCCGCGGCACCGCGGCGCCCTTCCCCATTTTTCCGAGCTCCTTTCCGCCGTGAAGACCTTTCTGCGCCACCAACTCGAACGCTATGCCCAGCGCCTGGGCGAACTCGACTTCCTGCTTTCGCGCGAAGACATCATGAGCGACATGGCGCAGTACCGCACCATCTCGCGCGAGCACGCCGAGATCACGCAGATCGCGGGCCGCTACGAGCGCTACAAGCAGCGCGAAGCCGACATCGCCGGCGCGGCCGAAATGCTCGAAGACCCCGACATGGCCGAGATGGCCCGCGAAGAAATCGCCGCCGCGCAGGCCGAGCTCGTGCAGCTCGAGGAAGAGCTGCAGCGCCTGCTGCTGCCCAAGGATCCGGACGACGCGCGCAACGCCTTCCTCGAAATCCGCGCGGGCACCGGCGGCGACGAGTCGGCGCTGTTCGCGGGCGACCTGCTGCGCATGTACACGCGCTACTGCGAGCGCGCCGGCTGGCGCTGCGAAGTGGTGAGCGAGAGCGAGAGCGAGCTCGGCGGCTACAAGGAAGTGGTGATCCGCATCGCCGGCAACGACGTGTTCGGCCGCCTGCGCTTCGAATCGGGCGGCCACCGCGTGCAGCGCGTGCCGGCCACCGAGACCCAGGGCCGCATCCACACCAGCGCCTGCACCGTGGCCGTGCTGGCCGAGCCCGACGAAACCGTGGCAGTGCAGATCAACCCGGCCGACCTGCGCATCGACACCTACCGCGCGAGCGGCGCCGGCGGCCAGCACATCAACAAGACCGACTCGGCCGTGCGCATCACGCACATTCCAACGGGCATCGTGGCCGAGTGCCAGGACGACCGCAGCCAGCACCGCAACAAGGCCAAGGCGCTGCAGGTGCTGTCGGCGCGCATCCAGGAAAAGGACCGCAGCGAGCGCGCCGCCAAGGACGCCGCCATGCGCAAGGGGCTGATCGGCAGCGGCGACCGCTCCGACCGCATCCGCACCTACAACTTCCCGCAGGGCCGGCTCACCGACCACCGCATCAACCTCACGCTCTACAAGCTGCAGGCCATCATGGAAGGCGACCTCGGCGACGTGCTCGACGCGCTGCGCGCCGCGCGCGAGGCCGAGCAGCTGGCCGAGCTCGAATCGAGCCTGCCGGCATGACGGCCACGGCCACCACGCCGTCCACCGTGGCCCAGGCGCTGGCCGCGGCCGTGGCGCTGGGCGTCGACCGGCTCGACGCGCAACTGCTGCTGCTGCATGCGCTGGGCCGCGCGCCGCACGACCGCGCCTGGCTGCTGGCGCACGACACCGACGCCATTTCCGAAGCGGCCTGGTCCGCCCTTTCGGCGCAGCTGCCGCGCCGGCTGGCGGGCGAGCCGGTGGCCTACCTGCTCGGCGAAAAGGAATTCCACGGCCTCGGCCTGCAGGTGGATGCGCGGGTGCTGGTGCCGCGCCCCGATACCGAAACGCTGGTCGACTGGGCCCTGCAATGCCTCGAAGGCCGCAAGGCGCCGCAGGTGCTCGACCTGGGCACCGGCAGCGGCGCGATCGCGCTGGCGCTGCAGCATGCGCGCCCCGATGCGCTGGTCGACGCGGTCGATGCCAGCGCCGACGCACTGGCCGTCGCCAAGGCCAATGCGCAGCGCCTGGGCCTGCCGGTGCGCTTTCGCCAGGCCCACTGGCTCGACGGCGCGGCCGGCGGCTACGCGGTCATTGCCAGCAATCCGCCCTACATCGCGGCCGGCGACCCGCACCTGGCGGCGCTGCAGCACGAGCCGCTGGCGGCGCTGGTGGCCGGCCCCGACGGGCTGGCCGACATCCGCCAGATCGTGCAGCAGGCCCCCGCGCACCTGGCGGACGGCGGCTGGCTGCTGCTCGAGCACGGCCACGACCAGGCCGCGGCCGTGCGCCAGCTGCTCCAGGCCCGCGGCTTTGCCGAAGTGCAAAGCCGCGACGACCTTGCCGGCATCCAGCGCTGTTCCGGCGGGATCTGGCGCACGGTGAAATAATCCCCCCAGCCCATTTTTCAGGAGTTCCCATGTCCGACGCCCAGCAACGCATCGACGATCTCGTCAAGACCAACGACCTCGTGCTCTTCATGAAGGGCAACGCCAGCTTTCCGATGTGCGGCTTCTCCGGCCGCGCGATCCAGATCCTCAAGGCGGTCGGCGTCGACACCAGGACGCTCAAGACCGTCAACGTGCTCGAAGACGATGGCATCCGCCAAGGCATCAAGGAATACAGCAACTGGCCCACGATCCCCCAGCTCTACGTCAAGGGCGAATTCGTCGGCGGCTCGGACATCATGATGGAGATGTACGAGTCGGGCGAGCTGCAGCAGGTGCTGGGCGGCAGCGGCAGCAACGCGGCCTGATTTTCCGGCCCTCCATGAGCCACGACCACGGCCACGAGGGCAAGGCCGCGCCGGCCTGGAAGCACGACGGCGTGCGCGTGATCGCGGCCAACCAGCTCGACGCCAACACCGCCCAGACGCCCGGCATGAACCGCGCCGCGGCCATCAACTTCGCGCGCGTCGGCGCGCAGAAGCTGTGGGCCGGCACCGTCACCATCCATGCCGACGCCAAGACCGGCGCCCATCACCACGGGCACCTCGAATCGGTGATCTACGTGGTGCGCGGCCGGGCCCGCATGCGCTGGGGCGAGAAGCTCGAGTTCACGGCCGAGGCCGGCCCGGGCGACTTCATCTACGTGCCGCCCTACGTGCCGCACCAGGAAATCAACGCCAGCGCCACCGAGCCGCTCGAATGCGTGCTGTGCCGCAGCGACGGCGAGGCGGTGGCGATCAATCTCGATATCGAGCCGGTAGAAAAACCCGAATCGGTCCTGTGGGTCGACCCGACCCACCCGCACGGCGGCGTCTAGGCTCTCCCCCAGGCTGCGCGCACTTCGTGTCGCTTCTCCCTCCCCCTTCCGGGGGCAACACCAGCGGCCCGGCAAAGCCGGTTCCGCGGTGTTCGCTGGAATGTGCTCCGGGTCATGGCACCATCGTGCACTTCGCCGTGCCACCATGACCCTCACCCAAAGCCTGCTCATCATCGTCCTGCTGATCGCGATGAGCGCGTTCTTCTCCCTTGCCGAAATCACGCTGGCCGCCTCGCGGCGCCTGCGCCTGCGCCAGATGGCCGACGAGGGCGATGCGCGGGCCGAGCGCGTGCTGCGCGTGCAGGAGCAGCCGGGCCACTACTTCACCGTGGTGCAGATCGGCCTCAATGCGGTGGCGATCCTCGGCGGCGTGGTCGGCGAGGGCTCGCTCAGCCCCTACTTCGCGCGCTTCCTCGAAGGCTGGATGAGCGTGGAAGCCTCGGCCAACGTGGCCTTCCTGTGCTCGTTCGTGATCGTCATCGCGGTGTTCCTGGTGTTCGCCGACCTGTTCCCCAAGCGCCTGGGCATGAGCGACCCCGAGCGCATCGCGGTTCGCATGGTGGGCCCGATGATGGTGCTGATCACCGCCTTCAAGCCGCTGGTGTGGTTCTTCACGCGCTCCACCGACATGCTCTTCAAGCTGCTGGGCATGCCGCTGGTGCGCGACGACAAGATCACCTCGGCCGACATCCTGGCCATGACCGAGGCCGGTGCGCGCGCGGGCGTGCTCGCGGTGCGCGAGCAGCAGGTGATCGCCAACGTGTTCGAACTCGACACGCGGCTGGTCAGCAGCGTGATGACGGTGCGCGACAACATCGCCTGGTTCCTGCACGACGACCCCGAATCGGTGCTGCGGGCGCGCATCGTGGCCGAGCCTTTTTCGGCCTACCCGGTGTGCGACGGCGACATCGACCATGTGCTCGGCTATGTCGACGCCAAGGAGATGTTCCAGCGCGTGCTCAGCGGCCAGCCGCTGGCGTTCGACCAGGGCCTCACGCTGCACAAGGCGCTGGTCATTCCCGACCGGCTCACGCTCACCGAGGTGCTCGAGCAGTTCCAGCAGGCGCACGAAGACTTCGCGATCGTGGTCAACGAATACAGCCTGGTGGTGGGCGTGATCACGCTCAACGACGTGATGAGCACGGTGATGGGCGACCTGGTGTCCATGCCCGACGAGGAACAGATCGTGAAGCGCGACGAGAACTCGTGGCTGATCGACGGCGTCACGCCGATCCAGGACGTGCAGCGCGCGCTGCACATCGACGAGATGCCGCATCCGGACGACTACGAAACGCTGGCCGGCTTCCTGATGGTGATGCTGCGGCGGGTGCCCAAGCGCACCGACAGCGTGAGCTGGGGCGGCTACACCTTCGAGGTGATGGACGTCGACAGCTACCGCATCGACCAGGTCATGGTCACGAAAACCTAGCTCGCCCTCAGGCAGCCGAGCGGTCGCGGTCCACGAAGGTCCAGAGGCGCTGGTTCGCGAACACGGCGCTCGGGTACGGCGCCTTGCCGCGGCTGCCGTTGTAGCGCCCGAGGGTCATGTACAGGTCGCCGTTCTCGCGGTCGAGATAGTGGCGCAGGATCACGCAGCCGAAGCGCAGGTTGGTCTGCATGTGGAACAGCTTGGCCGGGTCGCTGTCGCCGATCACGCGGGTCCAGAACGGCATGACCTGCATGTAGCCGCGCGCACCAGCGCTGGACACCGCGAACTTGCGGAAGTTGCTCTCGACCTGGATCAGCCCGAGCACCAGGCTCACGTCCAGGCCCGAGCGCTTGGCTTCATACCAGGCGGTCTGCAGGAATTCCTTGCGCGTGGGCCAGTCGGCAATCTTCTTCTTGAGGCGCTCGCTCATCTCGCCCAGCCAGCGCAGGTAGGTCAGGCGGGCCTCGGTGCTCGAGAACTCGGGCACCGGCGGCGCCTTGTTGTGCACGGCCGAACTCAGCGCAGTGCGCACCGAGTCGATCAGCGGCTCCTCGATCTGCGCGCCGGCGTGCGCGGCCTGCGGCAGCGACAGCGCCGCCAGGGCGCCCGCCGCCGCGGCGCCGCCCACCAGGCACCGGCGCCGCGAGAGGCCGCCCTCCAGGCTCATTGCGCGAACTTGCCGGCGATGAATTCGGCGATGCCCGCGGCAGGCACCTTGGTGGCCGCCGTGTCGCGGCGGTGCTGGTATTCGAGCTGGCCTTCCTTCAGGCCGCGGTCGGAAATGACCACGCGGTGCGGCACGCCGATCAGTTCCCAATCGGCGAACATCGCGCCCGGGCGCTCGCCGCGGTCGTCCAGCAGCACGTCGACGCCGGCCGCGAGCAGCTGCTCGTACAGCGCTTCGGCCGCCACCTTGACCTCGGGGCTGCGGTCCATGCCGATCGGGCAGACCACCACCGTGAACGGCGCCAGCGCGTCGGGCCAGATGATGCCGCGCTCGTCGTGGTTCTGCTCGATGGCGGCGGCCGGCAGGCGCGTGATGCCGATGCCGTAGCAGCCCATCTCGAGGAACTGCGGCTTGCCGGCTTCGTCCAGGTAGGTGGCGTTCATGTCCTTGCTGTACTTGGTGCCGAGCACGAACACGTGGCCCACCTCGATGCCGCGCTCGATCGCGAGCACGCCCTTGCCGTCGGGCGAGGCGTCGCCCGCCACCACGTTGCGCAGGTCGGCCACCAGTTCGGGCTCGGGCAGGTCGCGGCCCCAGTTGACGCCGGTCATGTGGAAGTCGACCTCGTTGGCGCCGGTGATCCAGTCGGCCATGACCATCACCTCGCGGTCGGCCACGAGCCTGACGGGCTTCTTGAGGTTCAGCGGGCCGAGGTAGCCGGGCTTGCAGCCGAAGTGGTCGTCGATCTCGGCCAGCGTCGCGAAGCGGAAGCCCTTGTCCAGGCCCGGCACCTTGCCGACCTTGATCTCGTTCATGTCGTGGTCGCCGCGCAGGAGCAGCAGCCAGACCTGCGAACCCTTGGGGTTGCCGGCCTCGTCGAGGATGTCCGTTGCCAGCACCAGCGACTTGACGGTGGTCGAGAGCGGCACGCCGAGCAGTTCGGCCACGTCGGCGCAGGTGCTCTTGCCCGGGGTGGGCGTCTTCTCGAGCGCCTTGACCGCTGCCGGGCGCGGGCCGGCCGGAGCGAGCGCCTCGGCCTTCTCCATGTTGGCCGCGTAGTCGCTGCCGGGGCAGTAAACGATGGCGTCTTCGCCGGTGGCGGCAATCACCTGGAACTCTTCGCTCAGGTCGCCGCCGATGGCGCCGCTGTCGGCCGCCACCGCGCGGTAGCGCAGGCCGAAGCGGTCGAAGATGCGGCGGTAGGCATCGGCCATGACCTGGTAGCTGGCCTTGGCCGCATCCAGGTCGCGGTCGAAGCTGTAGGCGTCCTTCATGATGAATTCGCGCCCGCGCATCAGGCCGAAGCGCGGACGGCGCTCGTCGCGGAACTTGGTCTGGATCTGGTAGAAATTCTTCGGCAGCTGCTTGTAGCTGCGGATTTCCTGGCGCGCGATGTCGGTCACCACCTCTTCGCTGGTGGGCTGGACCACGAAGTCGCGGTCGTGCCGGTCCTTGATGCGCAACAGCTCGGGGCCCATCTTGTCGAAGCGGCCGGTCTCCTGCCAGAACTCGGCCGGCTGCACCACGGGCATCGTGAGCTCGACCGCGCCGGCGCGGTTCATTTCCTCGCGCACGATCGCCTCGACCTTGCGGATCACGCGCAGCCCCATCGGCATGTAGGTGTAGATGCCCGTGCCGAGCTTCTTGATCATGCCCGCGCGCATCATGAGCCGATGGCTCGCGACCTCGGCGTCAGCGGGCGCTTCCTTGAGGGTGGAGACAAAAAATCGGGAAGCTTTCATCGGGATCGCGCTGGTGGATTTAAGAATCTTGGGGAAGACGGATGCCGGCGGAGAGACCTCCGGGAACCCGCGGGCCTCGAACTGGCCGCTTGCCGTGTGCAACCCGGCATGCATAATCGACTCAGTTCAAAAATTGGGGTTTGATTATGCTCGACCGGGACGGCTTCAGGCCCAACGTCGGCATCATCCTGCTCAACCAGAGAAACCAGGTTTTCTGGGGCAAACGCATACGCACGCATTCCTGGCAGTTTCCGCAAGGCGGCATCGACCGCGGCGAAAGTCCCGAGCAAGCCATGTTCCGGGAACTGCACGAGGAAGTCGGACTCCATCCGGAGCACGTGCGCATCGTGGCCCGTACCCGTGACTGGTTGCGCTACGAGGTGCCGGATCGGTTCATTCGCCGTGACGCACGGGGCCACTACAAGGGCCAGAAGCAAATCTGGTATTTGCTGCAATTGATCGGTCACGACTGGGATCTGAACCTGCGCGCGACCGACCACCCCGAATTCGACGCCTGGCGATGGCACGACTACTGGGTGCCGCTCGATGTGGTCGTCGAATTCAAACGCGGCGTCTACGAGATGGCACTGACCGAGCTTGCTCGCTACCTGCCGCGGCAGGATTTCCGCAACCGCTTCCTGCGCAGCAACGTGCGCGCCCGGGAGTTCGAGCGCCACATGCCAGACGGCGGCGCGCCCGCGGGGCTGGACCTGCCGCCCGGCGGCAGTTTCGATCCGCATCCCGACATTACTTCTGCGAGCGATGACCCTTCCCCTCCTCCCCACAACAAAGCGCCTTTCCTTCCGTCGCAGCGCTGAGGGCGCCCTGCTCGCCGTGTGCCTGGCCCTGCTGGCCGGATGCGCATCGGGCCCGCACGACACGGACAACCCCGACTGGGCGCAGGCCGGCCTGCCGCCGCCGCCCAAGCGCTATGAGACCGATGCCGAATGGAAGGAAAGCGAAGCGCCTCCGCCTCCGGCCTTCGACGTCAAGCGTCTCGAGCCGATCGCAATGCCGCCCTACATGTCGCTGAAGTTCGGCGTCGATCCGGCCACCATCACCATCACCGGCGACGGCGTGGTGCGCTACGTGGTGGTCGCCACCAGCCGCAGCGGCGGGGACGCGGCGCTGAACGCTTTCTACGAGGGCGTGCGCTGCTCGACCGACGAGGTGAAGAGCTACGCGCGATTCAACAACGGCGCCTGGAGCAAGGTCGAACGGTCCGAGTGGAAGAGCTTCCGCGACCTGAACTCGAGCTACGCCAGGCAGCTGGCGCAGCAGGGTCTGTGCCGCGGCCATGCGCCCCGCGTCTCGGTCAAGGACATGGTCACCAACATGCGGGACCCGGCGCGCCAGCTGCAATAGGGCAAGGCGGCAGAACGATCGAACGGGGCCTCCTTGAAGGCCTCGTTTTCCATTCCGGCCCGGCCTCAGCCGCGCATCAGCACCATGTTGTCGCGGTGGACCATTTCCGGCTCCGCCACGTAGCCCAGCAGCCGCTCGAATTCCGACGAGGGCTTGCGGCACAAAAGCCGGGCCTCCACGCTCGAGTAGTTGGCCAGGCCGCGGGCGAGTTCCACGCCGTCGGCGTCGCGCACGGCGATCACGTCGCCGCGCGAAAACTCGCCCGAGACGCCCGTCATGCCGATCGGCAGCAGGCTCTTGCCCTCGGCGCGCACCTTGGCGGCCGCGCCGGCATCGACGGTGACCGCGCCGCGCAGCTGCAGGTGGTCGGCCATCCAGCGCTTGCGCGCCTGGTGCTTGGCGGTCTGCGCCACCAGCAGCGTGCCGATGGATTCGCCGCGCACGAGGCGCAGCAGGGCATCGGGCTCGCGGCCCCAGGCGATCACGGTGGAGGCGCCCGAGCCGGCCGCGCGCTTGGCAGCGAGGATCTTGGTGATCATGCCGCCGCGGCCGAGGCTGGAGCCCGCCCCGCCCGCCATGGCTTCGAGCGCCGGGTCGCCGGCCGCGGCCTCGTGCACGAACTTGGCCTGCGGGTCCTTGCGCGGATCGGCCGTGTAGAGGCCCTTCTGGTCCGTGAGGATCACCAGCGCATCGGCTTCGACCAGGTTGGCCACGAGCGCGCCGAGCGTGTCGTTGTCGCCGAACTTGATCTCGTCGTTGACGACGGTGTCGTTCTCGTTGATGACCGGCACCACGCCCAGCCCGAGCAGCGTGACGAGCGTCGAGCGCGCATTGAGGTAGCGCTCGCGGTCGGCCAGGTCGGCATGGGTCAGCAGTACCTGGGCGCTGCCGATCCGGTTCTCGCGCAGCTTGGTCTCGTACATCTGGGCCAGGCCCATCTGCCCGACGGCCGCGGCGGCCTGCAGTTCATGCACCTCGTGCGGCCGCGTGCGCCAGCCCAGGCGCTTCATGCCTTCGGCAATGGCGCCGCTGGACACCATGACCACCTCGCGGCCGCCCTGCACCAGCACCGCCAGCTGCCGGCACCATTCGCCGATGGCGGCCTCGTCGAGACCGCGCCCCTCGTTGGTCACGAGGCTGGAGCCCACCTTGACGACGATACGGCGGGCATCCCGCAAGGCAGTGGATCCGGAGTTCGAGGTCATGGAGGGGCGTGGCGGTCGTGAATGCGGGGTGCGGAGCGTCAGGAGGAGGAGGAAGAAGTATCGGGCGGCAGCTCGACGAAGCGCGGATCGACCTCGACCGGCACGTGTTCAGCCGCCTGCTGCGCCTTGACCTGCTGGTACACGGCCTGCACCAGGTGCTCGCAGCCTTCGCGCGTGAGCGCGGAGATCTCGAACACCGGGCCCTTGAAGCGCAGGCGCTTGACGAAGTCCTTCACGCGCGCGGCGCGCTCGTCGGCGGGCACCATGTCCAGCTTGTTGAGCACCAGCCAGCGCGGCTTTTCATAGAGCGCGGCATCGTACTTCTTGAGCTCGCCGACGATGGCCTTGGCCTGGGCGACCGGATCGACCGCATCGTCGAACGGCGCCATGTCGATCACGTGCAGCAAGAGCCGCGTGCGCTGCAGGTGGCGCAGGAACAGGTGGCCGAGGCCCGCGCCTTCGGATGCGCCTTCGATCAGGCCCGGCAGGTCGGCCACCACGAAGCTCTGCTCCGGGCCGACGCGCACGACACCGAGGTTCGGGTGCAGCGTGGTGAAGGGATAGTCGGCGATGCGCGGGCGCGCGTTCGAGATGGCGCTGATCAGGGTCGACTTGCCCGCGTTGGGCATGCCCAGCAGGCCGACGTCGGCGAGCACCTTGAGCTCGAGCTTGAGGCTCTTCTTCTCGCCCGGCCAGCCCGGGGTCTTCTGGCGCGGCGCGCGGTTGATGGCGCTCTTGAAGCGCATGTTGCCGAAGCCGCCGTCGCCGCCTTTGGCGATGGTGACGACCTCGCCTTCCTTCAGCAGCTCGTACAGCACTTCGCCGGTTTCGGCGTCGCTGATGATGGTGCCGACCGGCATCTTCAGCAGGATGTCGTCGCCCGCGGCGCCGAACATGTCGGAGCCCATGCCGTGCTCGCCGCGCCTGGCCTCGTGGCGGCGCGAATAGCGGAAGTCGACCAGGGTGTTGAGGTTGGAATCGGCCACCGCGTAGACGTGGCCGCCGCGGCCGCCGTCGCCGCCGTTGGGGCCGCCGAATTCCTTGTATTTTTCATGACGGAACGACACGCAGCCGTTGCCGCCATCGCCTGCGGCGATGTCGATGAAGGCTTCGTCGACGAACTTCATGGGGTATCCAGTGTACAAATGAAGAAGCCCCGACAAAGCGGGGCTTCGAGCTGATCGAAGTGACTCGGGCTTATGCCGGGGTCACGTTGACCATGTGCTTGTTCAGTGCGCCCTTGACACCGAACGACACGTGGCCGTCCACCAGTGCAAACAGCGTGTGGTCCTTGCCCACGCCGACGTTCACGCCGGGGTGGAACTGGGTGCCGCGCTGGCGCACGATGATCGAGCCTGCGCTGATCAGTTCGCCGCCGAAGGCCTTCACACCGAGCATCTTGGGCTTGGAATCGCGCCCGTTTCGCGTTGAGCCGCCGCCTTTTTTCTGTGCCATGGAATCTGCTCCTTAGCCAGCGATCGCGCCGATTTGCAGTTCCGTGAACTGCTGGCGATGGCCTTGACGTTTCTGATAGTGCTTGCGACGGCGCATCTTGAAGATGCCGACCTTGTCGTGCTTGCCGTGCGACAGTACCGTGACTGTCACCGTTGCGCCGGACACCAGGGGCGTACCGATCTTGATTTCGCTGCCGTTGCCGACTGCAAGAACCTGATCGATCACGATTTCCTGGCCTACATCCGCAGCAATCTGTTCTACTTTAATTTTTTCGCCGGAAGCAACGCGATACTGCTTGCCGCCGGTTTTTATGACCGCGTACATGTGAACCTCTTAAGGAATGAGCTCTACGGCGAATTCCGCAGAGCCCAAGATTCTAGCACGGTTTGCACGCGCTAACATGGTTTGAGCCAAGGCGCCGCCGGGACGGCGCGCGCTCCTCCCTATAATCTGCGCCTTCCGGCCTCGTGCCGCTGTCACTTTCGCATTCAGACGCGCCGCGCGCAAACGCCTTGCCAGTCCACGCCGCCGATACCTCCCCCACCGCCACCGTGCTGGATTTGATCGCCGGCGACATGGTCGAAGTCGACCGTGTGATCGCGCAGCGCCTCGACACGGGCGTGCCCCTGGTCAGCCAGGTGTCGAAGTACATCATCTCCGCGGGCGGCAAACGCCTGCGCCCGGCGCTGCTGCTGCTCATGTCCGGCGCGCTCGGCTACACGGGCGAGCAGCGCTTCAACCTGGCGGCGGTGGTGGAGTTCATCCACACGGCCACCCTGCTGCACGACGACGTGGTCGACGAATCGACCCTGCGGCGCGGGCGCCCGACCGCCAACGAATCGTTCGGCAACCCGGCCAGCGTGCTGGTCGGCGACTTCCTCTATTCGCGCGCCTTCCAGATGATGTTGGATGCAAACAACATGCGCATCATGCAGATCCTGGCGGAGGCGACCAACGTGATCGCGGAAGGCGAAGTGCTCCAGCTGATGAACATGCACGACGCGACGCTGGACGAATCCGCCTACCTGCGCGTGATCCGCTCCAAGACCGCCAAGCTTTTCGAGGCCAGCACGCGGCTGGCCGCCGTGCTGGCGGGCGCCACGCCGGAAGTCGAGGAAGCCTGCGCTACCTACGGCCAGGCCCTGGGCACGGCCTTCCAGGTGATCGACGACGTGCTCGACTACGCCGGCGACGCACACGAAACGGGCAAGAACGTGGGCGACGACCTGCGCGAAGGCAAGACCACGCTGCCGCTGATCTTCGCCATGCGTCGCGGCAGCCCCGCGCAGGCGACGCTGGTGCGTGCGGCCATCGAGGCCGGCGACACCGCCCAGCTGGGCAAGATCGTCGAAATCGTCCACGCCACGGGCGCCCTGGAAGCCTCGCGCGCCGCCGCGGCCGACGAGGCAAAACGCGCAATTCATGCCTTGCGCGACTTCCCGTCCAATTTGCATGCCGACGGTTTGCTACAATTGGCGGCTCAGTTGCTTGAGCGACGTGCCTGAACACCTCACAAGAGTTGGCAAGGACGAATTCTCTTTTTTTGCAACCAATCGGGGTGTAGCTTAGCCTGGTAGAGCGCTACGTTCGGGACGTAGAGGCCGGAGGTTCGAATCCTCTCACCCCGACCAGCCTTTGGCTGGCACAAATAATGCCCGTGCCTGTTGCTGCGTAGCGATTTACAGGGACGGGTGGTTCAGCGATGATCGTGAAGCACTTTTTCACATCTCTTGCAATTCGCTGAATGGCTGCTGCCGAACTTCCTGTTAAAGAAAACACGCAAATCGCCCTCCCGGGTCTTGCGCGTGCCTTGGTCTCGGCCGGCAAGCTTCCTGCGAAGACCGCGGAAGACATCTATCAAAAGTCGCTGAGCGGCCGCACCAGCTTCATTGCCGAGCTGACCGGCAGCGGCGCCGTCTCGGCCGCCGACCTCGCCCACACGCTGTCCAGCGCCTTCGGCGCGCCGCTGCTGGACCTGGACGCCATCGACCACCAGCGCCTGCCCAAGGACCTGCTCGACCCGAAGCTGTGCCACGCCTACCGGATCGTGGTTCTCAGCAAGCGCAACAACCGTCTCATTGTTGCAACGGCCGACCCTTCGGACCAGCAGGCGGTGGAAAAGATCAAGTTCGCCTCCCAGATGGGCGTGGACTGGGTCATTGCCGAATACGACAAGCTCTCGCGCATGATCGAAGCCGCCGCGGTCACTGCGGCGGAAACCATCAACAGCATCGTCGGCGCCGAGTTCGAGTTCGACGACGTCTCGGCGGACACCTCGGGCGATGCCAACGAACAGGCCATCGCCGAGGTCGAGGACGCGCCGGTCGTGCGCTTCCTGCACAAGATGCTGCTCGACGGTGTCAGCATGCGGGCCTCGGACATCCACTTCGAGCCCTACGAGCACAACTACCGGGTGCGCTTTCGCATCGACGGCGAGTTGCGCGAGATCGCGAGCCCGCCCACGCTCATCAAGGACAAGCTGGCCTCGCGCATCAAGGTCATCTCGCGGCTCGACATTTCGGAGAAGCGCGTGCCGCAGGACGGCCGCATGAAGCTCAAGATCGGGCCCGACCGCGTGATCGACTTCCGCGTCAGCACGCTGCCCACGCTGTTCGGCGAGAAGATCGTGATCCGTATCCTGGACCCGAGCAGCGCGCGCCTGGGCATCGACGCACTGGGCTACGACGCCGACGAAAAGGAGCGCCTGCTGCATGCGATCGGCCGCCCCTATGGCATGGTGCTGGTGACGGGCCCCACGGGTTCGGGCAAGACGGTGTCGCTCTACACCTGCCTGAACCTGCTGAACCAGCCCGGCGTCAACATCGCCACGGCGGAAGACCCGTCCGAAATCAACCTGCCCGGCGTGAACCAGGTGAACGTCAACGAGCGCGCCGGGCTCACCTTCGCGGCGGCGCTGCGCGCCTTCCTGCGGCAGGATCCCGACATCATCATGGTCGGCGAAATCCGCGACCTCGAAACCGCCGACATCTCGATCAAGGCCGCGCAGACGGGCCACCTGGTGCTCTCGACGCTGCACACCAACGACGCGCCGACCACGCTCACGCGCATGCGCAACATGGGCATTGCGCCGTTCAACATTGCCTCCAGCGTGATCCTGATCACGGCGCAGCGGCTCGCGCGGCGCCTGTGCCACGTATGCCGCGCGCCGGCCGACATGCCGCGCCAGGCGCTGCTGGATGCGGGCTTCAAGGAAGAACAGCTCGACGGTACCTGGAAGCCCTATCGGCCGGTCGGCTGCGCGGCGTGCAGCAACGGCTACAAGGGCCGGGTCGGCATCTACCAGGTGATGCCGATCTCGGAAGCCATCCAGGCGATCATCCTGCGCGACGGCAGCGCACTCGACATCGCACGCCAGTCCGAGGCCGAGGGCGTGCGCTCGCTGCGGCAATCGGGCCTGCGAAAAGTCATGCAAGGGCTCACCTCACTCGAAGAAGTGGTGGCGGTCACCAACGAATAACGAACACACTGCAAGAAATCGGAGATCGAATGGCAACAGTGGCATCCACCCGCACCTCGAACACGCTCAAGGAATTTGTCTACGAGTGGGAGGGCAAGGACCGCAACGGCAAGCTGGTGCGCGGCGAGCTCCGGGCCGCCGGCGAGAACCAGGTGCAGGCCGCCCTGCGGCGCCAGGGCGTCCTGGCGTCCAAGATCAAGAAGCGCCGCATGCGCTCGGGCAAGAGCATCAAGCCCAAGGACATCGCGATCTTCACGCGCCAGCTGGCAACCATGATGAAGGCCGGCGTGCCGCTGCTGCAGTCCTTCGACATCGTGGGCCGCGGCAATGCGAACCCGAGCGTGGCCAAGCTGCTCAACGACATCCGCAGCGACGTGGAAACCGGCACCTCGCTGTCGTCCGCCTTCCGCAAGTTTCCGAAGTACTTCGACAACCTCTACTGCAACCTGGTGGAAGCCGGCGAAGCGGCCGGTATCCTGGAAGACCTGCTGGACCGCCTGGCCACCTACATGGAAAAGACCGAGGCGATCAAGTCGAAGATCAAGTCGGCGCTGATGTATCCCACCTCCGTGGTGGTGGTCGCGTTCGTGGTGGTGGCCATCATCATGATCTTCGTGATTCCGGCCTTCAAGCAGGTGTTCACCTCGTTCGGCGCCGACCTGCCCGCGCCCACGCTGTTCGTGATGGCCATGAGCGAATTCTTCGTCTCCTACTGGTGGCTGATCTTCGGCGTGGTCGGCGGCGGCACCTACTTCTTCCTGCAGGCCTGGAAGCGCAACGAACGCGTGCAGCGGGTCATGGACCGCGCGCTGCTGCGCGTGCCGATCTTCGGTACGCTGATCGAGAAGTCGTGCGTGGCCCGCTGGACCCGCACCCTTGCGACCATGTTCGCGGCCGGCGTTCCGCTGGTCGAGGCGCTCGACTCGGTGGGCGGCGCCTCGGGCAACACCGTCTACGGCGACGCCACGGCCAAGATCCAGCAGGAAGTCTCGACCGGCACCAGCCTCACGACGGCCATGACCAACGTCAACCTGTTCCCCTCGATGGTGATCCAGATGACGGCCATCGGCGAAGAATCCGGCTCGATCGACCACATGCTCGGCAAGGCCGCCGACTTCTACGAGTCCGAGGTGGACGACATGGTGGCCGGCCTCTCGAGCCTGATGGAGCCCATCATCATCGTGTTCCTGGGCGTGATCATCGGCGGCATCGTGGTGTCGATGTACCTGCCGATCTTCAAGTTGGGCCAGGTCGTTTGATGCTGGTGTCGCAGGAGTTCGACGCCGCTTTCGCCGGCGTCCTCGGGTTGCTGGTCGGCAGTTTTCTCAACGTGGTGATCTACCGCACCCCGGTCATGATGTACCGGGGCTGGCTGGCCGATGCCGTGGCCAACCTGATGTCGTCCAAGGACGTCCCGTCGCTCTGGGCGCTGGTGTTCGGGCCCAAGGCGCAGCCGCCGGCCGGGCTCGAAGCCGCGGCGGACAAGGCGGCCGCGGCCATCGAGGCGCTGCCGCCCTTCGACCTCGCCCGGCCGGCCTCGCGCTGCGGCGCCTGCGGCCACAGGATCCGCTGGTACCAGAACATCCCGGTGCTGAGCTACCTGGTGCTGCGGGGCCGCTGCGCCGCCTGCGGCACGTCCATCAGCCCGCGCTATCCGCTGGTGGAGCTGGTGACGGGCGCGCTGTTCGCGCTGTGCGCCTACCGCTTCGGCCTCACGCCCACCGGCGCGCTCTGGGCGGCGTTCGCGGCCTTCCTGATCTGCCAGTTCCTGATCGACTTCGACACCCAGTTCCTGCCCGACGCGCTCAACTATCCGCTGCTGTGGCTCGGGCTCGTCGGCGCGGCCATGGGCTGGACCGGCACCGCGCTGAGCTCGGCGGTCTGGGGCGCCGTCTTCGGCTACCTGAGCCTGTGGCTTGTGTACCATGGCTATCGCCTGGCCACGGGCAAGGAAGGCATGGGATATGGCGACTTCAAACTGCTGGCGGCGCTCGGCGCCTGGCTCGGGGCCGACTACCTCATTGCCATCATCCTGGTCTCATCGCTGGTGGGCGCCGTGATCGGCCTCACGCTGCGCCTTGTCGGGAAGCTGGCGCACAAGGACATTCCGATGGCCTTCGGTCCCTTTCTTGCCGGTGCCGGCCTGGTCTGCCTGGTGGCGGGCCCGGAGCTCGTGAGGCAATGGATTCCCTTCGCCTTCCCGCTCGGCGCATTCGCCCGCTGAGGAGCGCGTGATGCGGCGCATCGGCCTCACGGGCGGCATCGGAAGCGGCAAGAGCACGGTCGCGGCCCTGCTGGTCGCCGAAGGCGCCGTGCTGGTCGACACCGACGCCATCGCGCGCCGCATCGCGATGCCCGCGGGCATCGCGATGCCCGCCCTCGAGGCCGCCTTCGGCCGCGGCGTCATCGCGGCGGACGGCGGACTCGACCGCGCGGCGATGCGTCAGCTCGTGTTCGCCGACAGCAGCGCCAAAAAGCGCCTCGAATCGATCCTGCATCCGCTGATCGGCGCCGAGACCGAGCGCATGGCCTCCAACGCCGGCCCCGACGCGGTGGTGGTCTTCGACGTGCCGCTGCTGGTCGAATCCGGCCGCTGGCGGGCCCGGGTCGACCGCGTGCTGGTGGTCGATGCCACCGAGGAAACGCAGCTGCGGCGCGTGGTGGCGCGCTCCGGCTGGACGCCCGAGGCGGTGCGCGCGGTGATCGCCCAGCAGGCGCCGCGCGGGCTGCGCAGGGCGGCCGCGGACGCGGTCATTTTCAACGAGTCGCTCTCGCTGGAGGAACTCGCTGCAGAGGTCCGGAGTCTCTGGAAGCGGTGGGTTCCGCCCGGCACGCGATAATCCGAGACTGGCCGCCAGAGCGGCCGCACAACGACCAAGACAAAAAAGGCGCTCGCCGGAGTGCCCTCACCTCCTGCGATGCTTTTCAATTCGTATCCCTTCATTTTTGTCTTCTTCCCGCTGGTACTGATCGGGTTCTTCCTGATCGGCAAGCGCAACGCCCGGTCCGCCGCGGGCTTTCTCGCCCTGGCCTCGCTGTTCTTCTACGGCTGGTGGAGCGTCAAGGCGCTGCCGCTGCTGGTGGCGTCGATCTGCATCAACTACTGGTTCGGGCTGCGCCTGTCGCCCGCGCCGGAGCGGGACGACCGCAAGCGCAAGTCGCTGCTGGTGCTGGCGCTGGTGGTCAACCTGGGCGTGCTCGCGGTCTTCAAGTACGCCAACTTCTTCGTCTCGAACGTGAACGACGGGCTGGCCGCGGCGGGCCTGTCGCAGATCCCGCTGCTGCACATCGTGCTGCCGATCGGCATCTCGTTCTACACCTTCACGCAGATCGCCTTCCTGGTCGACTGCTGGCAGGGCAAGGTGCATGAGCGCAGCTTCATCCACTATGTGCTGTTCGTCACCTACTTTCCGCACCTGATCGCGGGCCCGGTGCTGCACCACGCGCAGATGATGCCGCAGTTCGCCAATGCGGCCACCTACCGGTTCGACCCCAGCAAGGTGGCGCTCGGCATTGCGATCTTCACCTTCGGCCTCGCCAAGAAGCTGCTGATCGCCGACCCGGTGGGCCAGTACGCCGACATGATGTTCAATGGCGTGCACAAGGGCATCGAGCCCACGCTCTACACCGCGTGGTTCGGCGCGCTCGCCTACACGCTGCAGATCTATTTCGACTTCTCGGGCTATTCGGACATGGCGGTCGGCCTGTCGCTGTGCCTGGGCGTGCAGCTTCCGCTGAATTTCCGCTCGCCCTACAAGTCGACCAACATCATCGAATTCTGGCGGCGCTGGCACATCTCGCTGTCGAACTTCCTGCGCGACTATCTCTACGTGCCGCTGGGCGGCAACCGCAAGGGCCCGGCGCGGCGCTACTTGAACCTGTTCCTCACGATGCTGCTGGGCGGCCTCTGGCACGGCGCCGCCTGGACCTTCGTGATCTGGGGCGCGCTGCACGGCGTGTTCCTGATGATCAACCACCTCTGGAACGCCAAGGTGCGCCGCAACATTCCGGCGGGGCCGGTCGCGCACGTGCTGGGCTGGTTCCTGACCTTCCTGTGCGTGGTGCTGGCCTGGATCGTGTTCCGCGCCGACGGCCTGCACACGGCCATGGCCATCTACAAGGGCATGCTCGGCCTGCATGGCGCACCGCCTTCCGCGTTCAGCGAGCTGGGGCCGGTTCCGTTCCGCAAGCCCGAGTTCTTCCAGACCATGCTCGTGGGCATCGTGATCTGCCTCGCATTGCCGCCGACGATCACGCTCGAGCGCTGGATTCCCCACCCGAAGGCGGTGGCGGGGCAGCGCGTCATGGCCTGGTGCTCCTCGGCCGTGCTGGCCATCGGTACCTTCGCGCTCTTCGCCTGGTGCGTCTCGAAGCTGGGCAACTACAGCCCGTTCCTCTACTTCCAATTCTGATTCGACATGACGACGCCCGCGAAAGTCTGGCTGCGGTTCTTCCTGACCGGCTACATCGTCCTGATGGTGCTGTGGATCGTTTCGCTCACCAGCCCCGTGCCTTACGGCGACCTCACGCGGATCGGCCGCCTGTCCGAGCGCGAATTCGGCTGGACCGCCCCGCCGCCCAAGGTGGACCCCGCCTACCTGAAGGGCACGCCCGTGGACCAGGCCGACATCATGGTGATCGGGGACAGCTTCTCCATGACCTTCCGCTGGCAGTCGGTGCTCACCAGGGCCGGCTACCGCGTCTCGACCACCTACTGGGGCCAGTACGAGAACGCGCTGTGCAGCGACTTCGACCAGTGGGTCGAGCGCACGGGCTTCAAGGGCAAGCTGATCATCATCGAGAGCGTGGAACGCCTGTTCGGCGACCGTACCAAGGACAGCATGAAGTGCCAGAAGATGATCCGGCCCTACGACGCCATGGACCATCCGCTGATCACGCCCGACGAGACCGTGCCGAGCCCCGCGCCCAACTGGAACGTGCAGTTCCTGACCGGCATCACCACCTACTACAACACCTGGAAAGCGAAAAAGTCTGCAACAGACATCCACTTCGACTGGAACACCTGGGTGCGCCCGGTGCCCGATGGTTGCAAGCTCTTTTCGCATCGCTCATGCGACAAGATGCCCTTTTTCGCTGAAGATGACGACAATGGGCCGCTGACCCTTGCGCACCTGGAATGGATGAAGAATTTCACAAAGGCGCACAGCAAGCTTCCTATCATGTGGATGGTGATTCCCAACAAGACCACCGTGTACCTGAAGCCCGACTACTCGAAGGATTTCGAAGCCGGGTTCCGCACGTCCGGGCTGCCAGGACCGGATCTCTTTGCGTTCACGCGCGAAAAGCACACGCAGATCCGGGACTTCTATTTCTCGAACGACACCCACATGTCCATGCACGGCCAGCTCGCGCTGGGAGAACGCATGCTGGCGGCCGTGCGCGAGGTGGTGCCGACGCCTCCCTCGAAATCGCCCTGAAGCTATGATGGCTCGACAGGAAAGCTATAGAACCGCGTGATCCTCTACGAGTACCCCTTCAACGAGCGCATCCGCACCTATCTGCGGCTGGAGCACCTGTTCCGCCGTCTCGGGGAGCTGGTGCCCTCGGAGTCCGCGCTCTCGCACCACTACGCGCTGGTCACGATCTTCGAGATCATGGATGTCGCCGCGCGCGCCGACCTCAAGGCCGACGTGATGCGCGACCTCGACAAGCACAAGAACGTCTTCAACAGCTACCGCGGCAATCCCGCCATTGCCGAGGCCGTGCTCGACCAGGTGGTCGGCCAGCTCGAACGCAATTTCGCCACGCTCAATGCCGTTGCCGGCAAGGCCGGCCAGTCGCTGACCGAAAACGAATGGCTCATGAGCATTCGCAGCCGCGCGGGCATTCCGGGCGGCACCTGCGAATTCGATTTGCCCGCCTACTACGCGTGGCAGCACCGCAGCGCGGCCAGCCGCCGCGCCGACCTCGAACGCTGGTCGGCCACACTCTCGCCGCTGGCCGAATCCATCTACCTGCTGCTCAAGCTGCTGCGCGATGCCGACGTGCCCTACAAGGTCATCGCCACCAGCGGACAATTCCAGCAGAACCTGCCGCAGGGGCGCAGCTTCCAGCTGCTGCGCCTGCGCATCGATCCGCAACTGGGGCTGATTCCCGAAATCAGCGGCAACCGGCTCATGGTGTCGGTGCGGATGATGCGGCATGAAGCCGACGACCGCCTGCACCCGAGCAGCGACGACGTCGCATTCGAACTCACGCTCTGCGCCTGAGCCGCCGGCTCGTCTCCAGGGCGCGCACCGCAGGGCAAGCACGAAGGTTATCCATCCCATCATGAGCGACGTGAACAAGATCGGCGAGCGGATCGTCCGCTGCCCCTCGTGTGGCGGCGACAGTGTCTACGCCGAACGCAACCCTTACCGCCCGTTCTGCAGCGCACGCTGCAAGGGCATCGATTTCGGCGCCTGGGCCAGCGAGGAATTCCGGATGCCGGCCGAAGCGCCGGCCGACGACGAGCCTTTCGGCGATCCGAAGAAAGTCCAGTAGGCGCGCTACGGCTGCGGCGCGAGCAGGATGCGGTCCAGGTAGTCCGCATGGCCGCGCACATAGGCCGGGCGCAGATGCTCCCGGTCCTTGTAGACCGGCGCGTCGTCGGGCGTTGCCCGCAGGCACTGCCCGCCGGTGCAAAGCCTGGCCATCACGTCGATGGGCTCCGCGCCGCTGGCCCGCGCCAGGGCCTTCAGCTGCTCGTTGAGCCGCGCCTGGTCCGGCGGCAGGGGCGCCGTGGGCGTGCTGTGCAGGGCCACCATGCGCCCCATGCGGCTGCCTTCGATGAGGCGCCGCGGCTCGAACTCGGGGCCGCCGGCGTTGTCCAGCAGCAGGTAGACCTTCTTCTTGTGCCGCACCAGTTCGGCCAGCAGCTTCTCGAGCGAGGCCAGCGAGCGGCCGAGGCCTTCGCCGCCGTTGTTCACGAGGTAGGCCGCATCGCCTTCGCGAAAGTAGAAGGGCAGCGGGAAGTTGCCCGTGAAATAGCAGTTCCAGCAGCCGCCCACCACCACCGTGTCGATCCGCGGATCGAGCGCCAGCGCCAGCATCTCGCCGCGCGCCTTCTCGCAGCCCGGGTTGCCTTCGGCGACCATGCCGGGCACCGGCGGGCAGGCGCCATAGGTCGAGAAGTACGTGGTCGCCATGCGCTCGGGCGCGCTGCCCGCGAGCGCCAGGGCGCGGGGTGCGTACTGCAGGATGTGGCTGTCGCCGATCAGCAGGACCGTGCGCGGCCCGCTGCCCACGCGCTTGACCGGATAGGCGCCGATCTTCTGCTGCTCGAAGCCGGCGTAGTAGTTGTCGTCCACGGTGGCGTCGGTCACCTTGCGCAGCAGGTCGCTGCCGTTGCGCGGCGGCATGCCGCCCAGCGCCAGCAGGCCGGCCACCGCAATCGCCGTGCTGCCGGCCACCAGCGAACGCAGCATGCCGGCCTGGGCTCGCGCCCGGGTGAAGCGCTCGACGAAGCGATAGGTGAACCAGGCCAGCGCCACGCTCGCCAGCACCAGGCATGCGCGGATCCACGCCGCCGGCTCGCCCTCTTCCACGATGCGCGCATACACCAGCAAGGGCCAGTGCCACAGGTAGAGCGGATAGCTGATGAGCCCGATCCACACCATCGGCCGGCTCGCGAGCACATGCCTGTTGAGCAGGCCCGCAGGCCCGGCCGCGATGCAGCTTGCCGCGCCCAGCGTGGGCAGCAGCGCCCACCAGCCTGGAAAGGCCTTGTCGCTGCGGGTCATCACGAGCCCGAGCACGATCAGCCCCACGCCCAGGCAGGACTGCAGGTGGCTGCGCCAGGCCGGCACCTTGCCCGCGGCCTTGAGGCGCATGCAGGCCAGGATGCCGCCCACCATCAGCTCCCAGAAGCGCGAAGCGGGCGAGTAGAAGGCCGCCGTGCGGTAAGGGTGGATGGTCAGCACGTTGACCAGGAACGACACCGCCGCGAGCACCCACAGCAGCCGAAGAATGGGCCAGCGCCGGCGCCAGGCCAGCGCGAGCAGCATGGGCCAGAAGATGTAGAACTGCTCCTCGATGCCCAGCGACCACAGGTGCAGCAGCGGCTTGGTCTCGGCCGCCGTGTCGAAGTACCCGGCCTCGCCCCAGAAGACGAAATTGGCGATGAAGGCCGCGCCGCCCGCTGCCTGCTTGCCGAGTTCGGTGAACTCCCTGGGCAGCAGCGCATACCAGCCGAAGGCGAGCGTGGCCAGCAGCACCAGCGTGAGCGCCGGAAAGATCCGCCGGATGCGCCGCGCGTAGAAGTCGCGGTAGCTGAAGTCGCCGGCCGCGTGGCTCTGCATGATGATGGTCGTGATCAGGAAGCCCGAGATCACGAAGAAGATGTCGACCCCGATGAAGCCCCCCGGCAATGCATCGGGAAACGCATGGAAGGCCAGCACCGAGGCCACCGCCACGGCGCGCAGGCCGTCGATGTCGGGGCGGTACTTGGGGTGCATCATCTGGTGCTCCAGGCCCGCAGCGCCGGCTGCGCGCGTCCGCCCGCCCGCGCGGCCCCGTCCATCAGGCCAGCGTCGAGACCGCCAGCGCCGCCGAGGCCGGCAGGCCGCGCTCCTGGGTCAGCCATTCGAGCACCGGCAAGGCGCCCGGCAGCACCGGCGCCACATCCAGCGGCAGTTGCTGCCAGCGCATGGCCTGGCCTTCGCGCATTTCGAACTCGCCGCTCCAGGCCGTGACCTTGCACCAGTGCAGCCGCACCAGCGCATGCGGATAGTCGTGCTCGGTGATCTTCCAGACCTCGGCGCCCGCGAT
Source organism: Variovorax sp. 01N425 (assembly GCF_056399465.1). Taxonomy (NCBI): domain Bacteria; kingdom Pseudomonadati; phylum Pseudomonadota; class Betaproteobacteria; order Burkholderiales; family Comamonadaceae; genus Variovorax; species Variovorax sp. 01N425. The sequence continues at coordinate 34,955 of NZ_JBFTRJ010000026.1, forward strand.
GGTGATGCCGAGTTCTTCTTCCAGTTCGCGGCGCAGCGCCTGCTCCACCGTTTCGCCGGCCTCGATCTTGCCGCCCGGAAATTCCCAGAAGCCCGCATAGGCCTTGCCCTCGGGCCGGGTGGACAGCAGCAGCGCGCCGTCGGCCGGCCGGATCAGCACGCCAACGGCCACCTCGGTGTGCTTGCGGCCTTGCTCTGCACTCATGCCGTCGCCCGCCCGGCGTAGTCGCGCGCGAACTGGTAGGCCACGCGGCCGCTGCGCGATCCGCGCTCCAGCGCCCAGACCAGCGCCTCGGGCCGCGCCGCCTCGATGGCGGCGGCGTCGACGCCGAACGACGACAGCCACTGCGCGACGATGGCCAGGTATTCGTTCTGGCTGAACGGATAGAAGCTGACCCACAGGCCAAAGCGCTCCGACAGCGAGATCTTTTCCTCGATCACCTCACCGGGATGGACTTCGCCGTCCTCGGTGTGGGTGTAGCTGAGGTTGTCCTTCATGTACTCGGGCAGCAGGTGGCGCCGGTTGCTGGTCGCGTAGATCAGCACGTTGGGCGTGGCCGCGGCGATCGAGCCGTCGAGAATGGACTTGAGCGCCTTGTAGCCCGGCTCGCCCTCGTCGAAGCTCAGGTCGTCGCTGAACACGATGAATTTCTCGGGCCGCTGCGACACCACCTCGACGATGTCGGGCAGGTCGGTGAGTTCAGCCTTGTCGACCTCGATCAAGCGCAGCCCCTGCGGCGCATAGGCCTGCAGGCAGGCGCGGATCAGCGACGACTTGCCCGTGCCGCGCGCGCCGGTCAGCAGCACGTTGTTGGCCGGCTTGCCCTCGACGAACTGGCGCGTGTTGCGCTCGATCTTTTCCTTCTGGACGTCGATTTCCTTCAGGCTGTCGAGCGCCATGGCGGCCACGTGCCTGACGGGCTCGAGCACGCCATGGCCCGAGCTGCGGCGGCGGTAGCGCCAGGCGATCGACGCGTTCCAGTCGGCGGGGGCCGCGAGCGGCTGCGGCAGGATCGACTCGATGCGGCCGATCAGCTGCTCGGCGCGCTCGATCAGCTTCTGGAACTGCTCGTTCATGACCTGTAGTCGGCGTTGATGGTCACGTATTCGTGGCTGAAGTCGCAGGTCCACACGGTTTCGCTGGCGTTGCCGCGGCCCAGGCCGATGCGCACCGTGATCTCGCTCTGCTTCATCACGCGCTGGCCGTCTTCCTCGCGGTAGGACGGATTGCGCCCGCCCTTGACGGCCACGTGCACGTCGTCCAGGAACAGGTCAATGCCGGTCTGGTCGAGGTCCTCGATGCCCGCGTAGCCGACCGCCGCGAGGATGCGGCCGAGGTTCGGGTCGCTCGCATAGAAGGCCGTCTTGACCAGCGGCGAATGCGCCACGGCATAGGCCACCTGCTTGCACTCGGCGGCATTGCGGCCGCCTTCGACCTGGATGGTGATGAACTTGGTGGCACCCTCGCCATCGCGCACGATGGCCTGCGCGAGCAGGCGCGCGACGTTCTGCATGGCGTCAACCAGGGCCTTGCCCTCGGGCGAATCGAGCGAGGTGATGGCGGCGTGCGCGGCCTTCTGGGTGGCGATGACCACGAAGGAATCGTTGGTCGAGGTATCGCCGTCGATGGTCACGCGGTTGAACGAGGCGTCGGCCAGGCGCCGGGCCAACGGCTGGATCAGCGAGGGATCGATCTTCGCGTCGGTCGCCATGAAGCCCAGCATGGTCGCCATGTTCGGGCGGATCATGCCGGCGCCCTTGCTGATGCCGGTGATGGTGACGGTGGCGCCGCCGACCTGGACCCGCTGGCTGAACGCCTTGGGGATCGTGTCGGTGGTCATGATGCCTTCGGCGGCACGCGCCCAGTGGTTCTCCGCCGCGTCGGCCAGCGCGGCGGGCAGGCCGGCCTCGATGCGGTCCACCGGCAGCGGCTCCATGATCACGCCGGTGGAGAACGGCAGGATCTGCTCGGGCGCGATCTCCAGCTGGCGCGCGAGAGCGATGCAGGTGGAGCGCGTGCGCATCAGGCCGTCTTCGCCGGTGCCGGCGTTGGCGTTGCCGGTGTTGATGACCATCGCGCGGATGCCGTAGCCGGCCGCCAGGTGGTCGCGGCAGACCTGCACCGGCGCCGCGCAGAAACGGTTCTGGGTGAACACCCCGCCGACCGCGGAACCTTCGTCGATCAGCACGACGGTCAGGTCCTTGCGGTTGGCCTTGCGCACACCCGCTTCGGCCACGCCGATGCGGACGCCGGGCACCGCGAACAAGGCGGCAGGATCAGGGGCGGACAGGTTCACGGGCATGGCGGTTTTCTCTTCTCTGGAGTTTCTGGGTCAGCTGAGCTTGCCGTGGCAGTGCTTGTACTTCTTGCCGCTGCCGCAGGGGCAGGGATCGTTGCGGCCGACGCGCGCGAAGGCCGCGGCCTCGGCGCCGAGCGTGCCCAGCCCCAGTCCCGCGGCCGCGATGCGGCGCTGGTTTTCCTCGTCCAGGCGCACCTCGACCTCGCCGGTCTCGGTGGGCGCGCTGTAGGTGATGTTCGAGACGTTCTCGCCGCGGCTCTCGAGCGCATCGGCGGCCTCCTCGAGCTGCTCGCCCGACTGCACGCGCACCGTCATGAGCTGGCGCGTGACTTCGTTCTTGACCGAGTCGAGCAGCTGGCCGAAGAGCTCGAAGGCCTCGCGCTTGTACTCCTGCTTGGGCTGCTTCTGCGCATAGCCGCGCAGGTGGATGCCCTGGCGCAGGTAGTCGAGCGAGGCCAGGTGCTCGCGCCAGTGCGTGTCGATGCTCTGCAGCAGCACCATGCGCTCGAACTGGGTGAAGTTTTCCTGGCCGATCAGCGCCACCTTGGCATCGAAGCTGTCGTTGGCGGCCTTCACCACCATGTCGACGATGTCCTCGTCGCTCACGGCCTCGGCCGCCTCGACCTGCTGCTTCAGGGGCATGTCGATGCCCCATTCATTGGAAAGCGTCTTCTCCAGGCCCTGCAGGTCCCACTGCTCCTCGACCGACTCGGCCGGCACGTACTGGCGCACGAGGTCGGTGAAGCAGCCTTCGCGCAGCGCCGCGATCTGTGCCGAGAGATCGGCCGCGTCGAGGATGTCGTTGCGCTGCTGGTAGATCACCTTGCGCTGATCGTTCGAGACGTCGTCGTACTCGAGCAGCTGCTTGCGGATGTCGAAGTTGCGCGCCTCGACCTTGCGCTGCGCGCTCTCGATGCTGCGCGTGACGATGCCCGCTTCGATGGCCTCGCCGTCGGGCATCTTGAGGCGGTCCATGATCGCCTTGACGCGGTCGCCCGCGAAGATGCGCATCAGCGGATCGTCCAGGCTCAGGTAGAAGCGCGAGGAGCCCGGGTCGCCCTGGCGGCCCGAACGCCCGCGCAGCTGGTTGTCGATGCGGCGCGACTCATGGCGCTCGGTCGCGATGATGCGCAGGCCACCCAGCGACTTGACGAACTCGTGGTCCCGGGTCCATTCGTCGCGCACGTGCGCGATGTCGGCTGCCTTGGTGGCTTCGTCGCGGCCTTCGTCGTTCTCGATGGCCTCGATCATCTTCTCGATGTTGCCGCCCAGCACGATGTCGGTACCGCGGCCGGCCATGTTGGTCGCGATGGTGATCATCTTCGTGCGGCCGGCCTGCGCCACGATGTCGGCTTCGCGCGCATGCTGCTTGGCGTTGAGCACCTGGTGCGGCAGGCCCGCCTGGGTGAGCAGGCCGTCGATGATTTCGGAGTTCTCGATCGACGAGGTGCCCACCAGCACGGGCTGGCCGCGCTCGTAGCACTCGCGGATGTCCTGGATGGCCGCCTCGTACTTCTCGCGCGTGGTCTTGTAGACGCGGTCGAGCTGGTCGTCGCGCTTGCTGAGGCGGTTCGGCGGAATGATGACGGTTTCGAGGCCGTAGATTTCCTGGAACTCGTAGGCTTCGGTGTCGGCCGTGCCGGTCATGCCGGCCAGCTTGCCGTACAGGCGGAAGTAGTTCTGGAAGGTGATGGAGGCCAGCGTCTGGTTCTCGGCCTGGATCTGCACGCCTTCCTTGGCTTCCACGGCCTGGTGCAGGCCGTCGCTCCAGCGGCGGCCCGTCATCAGGCGGCCGGTGAATTCGTCGACGATGACGACTTCGCCCTGCTGCACCACGTAATGCTGGTCGCGGTGATACAGGTGCCGTGCACGCAGCGCGGCGTTCAGGTGGTGCATCAGCGTGATGTTGGCCGGGTCGTAGAGCGACGCGCCTTCGGGCAGCAGCTTGAATTCGCCCAGCAGCTGCTCGGCCTTCTCGTGGCCGTCTTCGGTCAGGAACACCTGGTGGGTCTTTTCGTCGACCGTGAAGTCGCCCGGCACCGTGACGCCCTCGCCCGTGCGCGGATCGGCCTCGCCTTCCTGCTTGGTCAGCAGGGGCACCACCTTGTTGATGGCCAGGTAGAGGTCGGTGTGGTCTTCGGCCTGGCCGCTGATGATCAGCGGCGTGCGGGCCTCGTCGATCAGGATGGAGTCCACCTCGTCGACGATGGCGTAGTTCAGCATGCGCTGCACCCGGTCGCCGGGCTCGTACACCATGTTGTCGCGCAGGTAGTCGAAGCCGTACTCGTTGTTGGTGCCGTAGGTGATGTCGCTGCCGTAGGCCTGCTGCTTTTCCTCGCGCGGCATCTGCGGCAGGTTGATGCCGACCGTGAGGCCCAGGAAGTTGTACAGGCGGCCCATCCACTGGGCGTCGCGGTTGGCCAGGTAGTCGTTCACCGTGACCACGTGCACGCCCTTGCCGGACAGCGCGTTCAGGTACACCGGCAGCGTGGCCGTGAGGGTCTTGCCCTCGCCGGTGCGCATTTCGGCGATCTTGCCGTTGTGAAGGGCCATGCCGCCGAGCAGCTGCACGTCGAAGTGGCGCATCTTCATGACGCGCTTGGAGCCTTCGCGCACGGTGGCGAATGCTTCGGGCAGCAGGTCGTCGAGGGTTTCGCCCTTGGCGATGCGGTCCTTGAACTCCTGGGTCTTGGCGCGCAGCCCATCGTCGCTGAGCTTCTCGAATTCGGGTTCGAGTGCATTGATGCGCTCCACCGTCTTGCGATACTGCTTGAGGAGCCGGTCGTTGCGACTGCCGAAAATCTGGGTCAGGAAGTTGGTTGCCATTGGCGTGGAGATGGGCGTGCACCTGACCAGGCAGGCACTGCGACCGGATTCCCTAAGATATGGTGAAAGCAGTTGGGCGCATCTTCTTCGAATGCAAGCTCCGAAGAAGGCAAGCGGCTCCAGACCGGATCTGCCGGCGCAAGCGTCGGCAAACCGGGCATTTTAGCTGCCCTTGTTCCTCCCTCCGGATTACCCATGAATCGCCGCTCCGTCCCCCCCTTCACGCTGCAGCAGGCCGCCGAAGGTTCGCCCACCCTGGCGAGCCTGATCGCCCGTGCGCGCGACGCGAGCGAGCGGCTGCGGGCGGTCGAGGGGCTGATTCCGCCGGCCATGCGCCCGGCCGTGCAGGCCGGCCCGGCCGAGGGCGACGTGTGGTGCCTGCTGGTCAACGGCAGCGCGGCGGCCGCCAAGCTGCGCCAGCTGTCGCCGATGCTGGTCACGCGGCTGCGCAGCAAGGGCTGGGACGTGAACACGATCCGGATCAAGGTGCAGTCCGGACGCTGAGCAAGAAAAGCCGTCCCCTCGAACGGCCGGGCGGCCCCGCCTATTGCGGCTGCAGCCCGATGCCGTGCGCCACCTTCTGCCAGCGCTCGGCCTCCGAACGCATGAAGGCCCGCAGCTCGCCCGTGGTGGAGCCCTTCAGCTGCACGCCGAGCACCGCCATGCGCTCCTTCACCGACGCATGGTCCAGCGCCGCGATCGCCTCGCGCCGCAGCCGCTCGATCAGCTCCAGTGGCGTGGTGGCCGGCGCCACCAGCGCCCACCACTGGTCGATCTCCATGCCCTTGAGCCCGCTCTCCGCCAGCGCGGGCACTTCCTTGAGCCCCGGAATGGCCACGCGCTGCGCGCTCGTCACCAGCAGCGGGCGGATCCGGTTGGCGCCCAGCAGGCTGGAGCCGCTGGCCAGCGTGGCGAAGTGCCCGGCCACCGTGCCCGCCGCCACGTCGGTGAGCGCCGGCGCCGAGCCGCGGTAGGGAACCATGTTGAACCTGATCCCGGTGCGGCTCGCCAGCAGTTCGGCCGCCAGGTGGCTCACCGTGCCGGCGCCGCTGTGCGCGATGGCCGGCGGCATCGGCCGCGCGGCCGCGGTCTTGACGAAGGTCTTGAAATCGCGGCTGTCGTTGTCCATGCCCGCGAAGAACACGAGCGGCGAGGTGCCGATCATCGTCACCGGCGTGAAGTCGCGCAGCAGGTCGTAGGGCAGCCGCGCCGTCACCGCGGGCGCAATGGCGTGCGGCAGCTCGACGATGGCCAGCGTGTAGCCGTCGGGCGCGGCCTTGGCCGCCGCCTCGGTGCCGATCTGGCCGGCGGCGCCGGGCCGGTTGTCCACGATCACCGAGCTGCCGATCGTCTGGCTCATGCGCTGCGCCATGGCGCGGGCAATGGCGTCGGTGCTGCCGCCGGCGGCCCAGGGCACGATCAGCTTGATGGGCTTGTCGGGAAAGGCCGCCCAGGCGCGCTGCGCGGTGGCGGCAAACAGGGCGGCGGCCGAACCGGCAGCCAGGAAGGCGCGGCGTTGCATTGCGTGCATGGTTTCGATTCCTTCTGGGGTGCGTCGGAGGTTCAGGCGGCCCGGTCGGGCCAGCTCGGGTCGCGCGAGGCATTGGCGGTGAGCATCAGCACCACGTGGGCGTCAGCCGCAATGGCATGGCGCTCGCGCAGCTGGCGCAGCGCGTCCAGCCCGGCCGCCGCGCACAGCTCGGCGCTCACGCCGGCCGCCGTGAGCTTTTGCCGGGCGGCGCGGGCCTGGTCGTCGCTCACCACCACCGCGCCGCCGCCCGAGGCGACGGCCGCCTGCCACTGCAGGAAGGTCACGGTGGAGCCGGCGGTGGAAAACTGCGCGGTGTGGCCGGGGTACGCGCCATCGAGCGCGCCGCCGGCCAGCACGCGCGAGAGGCGCGCAAAAGGCTCCACCAGCCAGAGCCGCGGCAGCCGCGAAATGCGCCCGGCGGCCAGCAGGTCTCGAAAGCCCGCGTAGATGCCCCAGGCCAGGTCGCCGCGCGCCGTGGGGATCACGACGTGGTCGGGCAGGCCGCCCTCGGCCAGGCACTCCAGCGCAATGGGCTTGTAGCCCTCGATCGCGAGCGGCGCGCTGCCCAGGGCGGGCAGGCGGAAATTGGTCAGCGCGAAATAGCCCGGATGCTGCGAGCGCTCGCGCACGAAGGCCCAGCGGCCGGCGTTGTCGGCAAAGGCGTAGCGCCGCGCACCCAGCGCATCGAGCTGCCGCGCGTAGGCGGCGGGCAGGCCCTCGTAAGTGGCCACTTCGCAGCCCAGCCCCGCAGCCCATGCATAGTGCGCCGCCGAGACCGCGGCATTGCCCGACGAGGCCAGCACCAGCGTGTGGGCGCCGAAGTCCAGCGCCTGGGCCACGCCCACCGCGGCCATGCGGTCCTTGTGGGAGCCCGTGGGATTGCACGATTCGTCCTTGAGCGCGAGCCGCGCCACGCCGAATTCGTGCGCCAATTCCGGCATGTCGAGCAGCGGCGTGCCGCCCTCGCCCAGCGTGAAGCCCGGCGCGTAGGGCATGGGCAGGGGGCTGCCGCTCTCAGGCAGGTAGCTCGCGTGCAGCCCGACGTGGACACCCATGCCGCGGCAAGCGGGGCAGCCGTCGTTCGCCAGCGTGAGCGGATAGGGGGCATCGCAGCGCAGGCACCGAAAACCCTGCAACCGGGGGTTTTTCACCGGGCGCGGCGGACGGGTCCGCGCGGCGCCTGGCGGATCGGCGGGCGGCTCGGAAGCCGAGGCGAGCTTGAAGTGGATGACGGGTGCAGGCATGTTCAGCGGGGTCTTGGCTGGGGAAGTCGTGCCGAAATCTTAGGCATCTACAAATAAAATCATCTAGCTTGAAATACTCAAGCGATAAGAAAACTTATCGATGCGCTTCACCGAAATAGAGACGTTCCGGGCCCTGATGCGCGCCGGCTCCACCCGCAAGGCCGCGGCGCTGCTGCATGTGACGCAGCCCGCCATCAGCCAGTCGCTCAAGCGGCTCGAAGCGCAGGCCGGCATGCTGCTGTTCCAGCGCACCGGCGGGCGGCTGGTGCCCACGCCCGAGGCGCAGGCGCTGTGGAGCGAGGTGGAACGCGTCTTCATCGGCATGGAGGCGATCGAGCACCGCATGCGCAGCCTGCGCGACTTCGGCACCAACCAGCTCGAGCTCAGCTGCTATCCGGCCTTCGGCCTGGGCTTCATGCCGCGCGCACTGGAACGCCTGAAGGCGCAGCGCGGCGACAACCCCTGGCCGCAGGTGTCGCTGCAGGTGCTCAGCTCCAAGGACGTGCGCGACCGCGTGGCGAAGGGCGTCTCCGACTTCGGCCTGATGGCCGATGAACTGCCGCTCGAAGGCATCGATCACTCGACCTTCGCGCGTTTTCCCGGCGTGGTCGTGATGCCGCAAGGCCATGCGCTGGCGCGCTTCAAGCGCGTCGAGCCCGAACAGCTCGCGCAGGTGCCCTTCCTGGCACTGAACCCCGAGGACCCTTCGCACCGCGGGCTCGAAACCGCACTGGCCGAGCGCGGCGCGTCGCTCCGGGTGATGGTGCAGACGCCCTACGCGGCCAGCGTGTGCGAGATGGCCGTGCGCGGCCTGGGCGTGGGGCTGGTCAACCCGATCACCGCGCTCGACTACGCGGAGCGCGGCCTCGTCGTGCGCCGCCTCTCGGTCGACGTGTTCTTTTCGTGCGTGCTGGCGCTGCCCGCGGGCAAGGTGCTGTCCACCACCGCGCGCGACTTTCTTTCGCTCATGCGCCGGCAGCTGGCGGAGGACGAGAAGCGCATCCAGCGCTACCTGCGCTGAAGCCGCGCGCCTCCTCTTTTCTCCCTTCTACTTCAAGCCGAACTCGTGGTTCAGCCCCACGACGAAGCCGCGCACGCCGCCGGGCCCCGTCCTGGAGGCGCTCACATCCACGCTGACCAGCGGCGTGAGGCTGAAGCGCCCGCCGACGCGCGAGGTCCACACCCCCGATGCGCGGCTGCGCTCGGCGATCAGCGAGACCTTGTCATCGAGCGCCCATTCCGCCGCCAGCCCGCCGCGCGGCGTGCGGGCCCCCGTGCCGGTGGCCCAGTCGGCGCCGAGGTTGGCGTGGACCTGCAGGCTGTCCGCCGGCCGCCAAGTGACCGGCAGCACCAGCTGCCCGCCGGCGCGGCCGCCGCGCCGGAGGTCGAACACGGCGCCGAGCGACAGCGCCGCGCTCAGCGGCGCATCGGCAGCGGGTCCGTAGAAATTCCATTTGAGCTGCGGCCCCGCGGTGACCGAATGCACGCCCTGCGCCGACAGCCGGTCGGCGTTGAACCCGAGCTCGACCGGCCCGACGCGGCAGGACGGGCCGATGTGCAGCCCGTTCACCGGCTCGGTGCCGGTGCGGCCCCACCAGGCTTCGTACTGGCACTGGCCCGGATCGAGCATGCCTGCATCGTCCACGTCGAAATGGCCCGCGGCCTGGGCAGCCGCGCTGGCCAAAGTGCAAGCCGCCATCAGCCAGGCGGGTTGCGGCCGAAGTCGTCGAATCCTTGTTGTTCTGCGTCTGTTCTTTTTCATCGCCCGTCATCCCGAAGTCCCCGGCATTCTAGGGATGGCCAAAGTCACCGCGGCGGCGCGGCGCCCGCAAGGCGGATTCTCAGATCTCGAACTGCGGCTGCAGCTCGCGGATGCGCTTGATGGCCACGCCCGCGGCGGCCGTGCGGGTCTCGACGCCGAGCTTCACGTACACCCGCTCCAGGTGCTTCTTGGCCGTGGCGGGGCTGCTGCCCAGGATCTCGCCGATGTCCTTGTTGGTCTTGCCCTTGACCACCCAGTAGAGCACCTCGGCCTCGCGCGCCGTGAGCTTCAGGCTCAGGCTCATGGCCTCGATCACGGCAGTGTCGGAAATCTCGCGCATGACGATCATCCATTCGTCGCCATCGTCGTCCTGCCCGGTCTGCCGATGCAGCCGCAGGCTGAGGCTGCTCGTGGTTGGTGTGGCCCCCACGCTCGGCACTGCGTGTCCTCGCTGCCCCCCGAGGGGGCCGCTCGCGCCTTGGGGCGGCCCGGCGGCGCTCGGTGTGGCCCCCACGCTCGGCCGCACGATCGAAAGCGCCGGCGGCTCGATGCCCTGCTGCCTGGCCTCGGGCGCATGGCGCCGCAGCCATTCGAGCACCACGGGCGGCGTCTCGGGCGCGCGGGTGTCGCAGTAGCGCTGCAGCAGCTCGCGCGCGAGCGCCGTCTGCCAGATCAGCTTGCCTTCGGGCAGGCGCACCGTGATGCTCGCGTAGCCGAAGGCGTCGAGCGCATTGCGCGCCTGGCCGGCCTGGCGCGCGTCCTGCCGCGCGCGGCGGGCGCCCTGCAGGTGTACGTTCATGCGGGCCAGCACTTCCTTGGGCTTGATCGGCTTGGTGACGTAGTCGACGCCGCCGGCCTCGAGCGCGGCCACCAGGTGCTCGGTCTCGGTGAGGCCGGTCATGAAGACGATGGGAATGTGCGCCGTCGCGGCGTCGGCCTTGAGCCGGCGCGCCACCTCGAAGCCGTCGATGCCCGGCATCATCGCGTCGAGCAGCACGATGTCGGGGCGGGCCTGCGCGGCGCGCTGCAGCGCCTGCTCGCCGCTGGTGGCAATGAGCACGGTGTAGCCCGACTCGTCGAGCGCATCGTGCAGCACCGCGAGGTTGTCAGGCACGTCGTCGACGATCAGCACGAGGTCGCTGTTGGCGCCCTGTTCGCGCAGCGTTCTTGCAAGCGGAGTGGTTTCCATGGGGGTTGTTCTTCAGGCCGCGCCGACCGCGGCAGCCAGCGCCCGGCTCATGGCCTCGAACTGGAACTGGCGCGCAAGCACGCGCTGCGCTTCGGTCCAGGCCAGGCATTCAGGCTCGTCGGCGTCGATTTCGTCGAGCTGGTTCATGATGCCGCGAAAGTAGCCCAGGCTCACCGCTTCGTCGAGCGCACGCAGCCTCGAAAGCGATGGCGCCTGCATGGCGCGCGCCGCGGCGGCGGGCGCGGGCTTGGCGGCGGTGTCGGTCCATCGCAGGCCGAGGCGGCGTTCGAGCCAGTCGAGCAGTTCCGTGTGGCGCACCGGCTTGACGAAGAAATCTTCCGGTGCAATGCCCACGTCGTTCTCCAGGCCCTTGTCGAAGGCATTGGCCGAGACGATGGCCACGCTGGCATCGGCCAGGCCGAGCCTGCGCGCGCGGCGGATGGTCTCCCAGCCATCGATGCCGGGCATGGCAAGGTCGACGAACATCGCGTCGGGCCGGTAGCCGGCCGCAATGAGGTCGAGTGCATCGTGGCCGCTGGCGGCGCTGCGCAGCTCGAAGCCGAGCGGCGCCAGCACATGGCCCAGCAGCTCGCGGTCGGCCTCCTCGTTGTCGACCACCAGCAGCCGCCGGCGCGGGCCTTCGTAGCCGCGCCGCGCAGGCTGCACCGGCGCCGGCCGGCCCGAGGCGCCAGCCGCGTCGTGCACGCGCGGCAGGAAGAGCCGCACGCAGAAGAGCGAGCCTTCGCCGGGCGTGCTGCGCACCTTCATCTCGCCGCCCATCAGGTCGGTCAGCATCTTGGCGATGGTGAGGCCCAGCCCCGCGCCGGGCGTCGCAGCCGCGGCCGCATCGCCGCGCGTGAAGGGCTCGAAGATGCGCTCGATGTCCTCGGCCGTCATGCCGGGGCCGGTGTCCTCGATCTCGACCGAGGCGAATTCGCGCGCATACGACAGCCGCAGCCTCACCTCGCCCACGGCCGTGAACTTGATGGCGTTGCCCAGCAGGTTGATGAGGATCTGGCACACGCGCTTCTCGTCGGCGCGCACCACCTCGGGCAAGCTGCCCGTGGTCTCGAAGCGGAACCGCAAGCCCTTCTCGGCCGCCTGCAGCTCGAACATGTCGGCCAGCTCGCGCAGCGTGTCGGCAAAGCGCATGGGCCTGGCATGCAGCGTGAGCTTGCCGGCCTCAATGTGGGCAATGGCCAGCGTGCCCTCGATGAGCGACAGCAGGTGTTCGCCGCCGCGCTTGATCACCGCAACGGCCTGCTGGCGGTGCGGCGGCACGGACTGATCCTCGCCCATCAGCTGCGCGTAGCCCAGGATGCTGTTGAGCGGCGTGCGCAGCTCGTGGCTGATGGCGCTGATGTAGCGGCTCTTGGCCTGGTTGGCCTGGTCGGCGGCGCGGCGCGCCTCGTCGGCCGCGAGCTTGGCCTGCTCGGCGACTTCGCGCGCTTCCTCCGCCGTCTGCTTGGCCGACTGCAAGGCGCGGTCGGTGGCGCGGTGCAGTTCGATCTCGCGCATCAGCAGATGGGTCTGGCGGTTCGATTCCTCCTGCGCGACCTTGCGGCTCTGGTGCGCCAGCACCAGCCACCAGGCCACCACGCCCGCAATCACGAGCAGCGCCATGTAGGCCTTGAGAAAGCCCGAGCGCAGTGCCGACTGCTGCACGCCGGCCAGCGCCTCGGCCAGCTCTGACTGCGAGGCCAGCTGCAGCGCGCTCTCGCCCAATGCGCGCAGCTCCTGCTGGTAGAGCACGCCGAACACCACCGCCAGCACCGGCACGATGATCAGCATCAGCAGCAGGAAGTGCCCGAGGCCGGTGTCGAGATAGCGCCAGCTGAAGCGCGGCAGCAGCCAGCGCAGCACCGAGGACCATTGCGCCGACAGGCTCGCATGCGGCTTGCACAGGTCGCCGCAGCGCGCGTCGAGCGTGCAGCACAGCGAGCAGATCGCGCCTTGGTAGGCCGGACAGTGGGCCATGTCGGGGCCTTCGTACTCGCGCTCGCAGATCACGCAGTGCTGCACCTTGAGGCGCTGGTAGCTGCCCTCGTCCACTGCATGCACGACCCGCGCCCAGCGCACCGCGCGCGGGCCCGCGGCCGGGGCGAAGGCAACCGCGCCCTGGCCGGCCGAGCCCCGCGCCAGGTAGTACTTGCCGCCCGTGGCCCAGGCCAGCAGCGGCGACACCACCAGCGCCGTGCCCAGCGCAATCAGCGCCGAAAAAGCCTGCGCGAGCGGCCCGAACACGCCCAGGTGCGCGGTGATCGACAGCACCGAGGCCAGCGCCATCGCGCCGACGCCCACCGGGTTGATGTCCCACAGGTGCGCCCGCTTGAACTCGATGCCCGGCGGCGACAGGCCCAGCGGCTTGTTGATGACCAGGTCGGCCACCACCGCCATCATCCAGGCGATGGCGATGTTGGCGAACAGGCCGAGCACGTCGCCCAGTGCCTCGAACACGTTCATCTCCATCAGCATGAAGGCGATGAGCGCGTTGAACACCACCCACACCACGCGCCCCGGATGGCTGTGCGCCACGCGCGAGAAGAAATTGCTCCAGGCCAGCGAGCCCGCATAGGCGTTGGTCACGTTGATCTTGAGCTGCGAGATCACCACGAACAGCGCGGTCGCGGCCACCGCCCAGCCGTAGTTCGGAAACACGTACTCGTAGGCCGCCAGGTACATCTGGTTGGGATCGACCGCGCGCTCGGCCGGCACCATGTGCGTGATCGCCAGGTAGGCCAGCAGCGCGCCGCCCAGCATCTTGACCACCCCCAGCACCACCCAGCCCGGCCCGCCGGCCAGTACGCCGGCCCACCAGCGCCGCGCGCCTGCGGCGGTGCGCGCGGGCATGAAGCGCAGGTAGTCGGCCTGCTCCCCCATCTGGGTGATCAAGGCGATGCCGACGGTCAGCGCCGCGCCAAACAGGTGCAGGTCGAAGCCCTTGGCGCCGGCCTTCACACCGTTGTAGTGCACGATGCCAGCAAACGCACCAGGATCGCGCACCAGCACGAAGACGAAGGGCACCACCAGCATCACCAGCCAGAGCGGCTGGGTCCACAGCTGCAGCCGGCTGATGGCCGAGACGCCGTGCGTCACCAGCGGAATCACCACCAGCGCGCACACCAGGTAGCCCCACACCGGCGGCACGCCCAGCGCGAGTTCGAGCGCATAGGCCATCACCGCCGCCTCGAGCGCGAAGAAGATGAAGGTGAACGAGGCGTAGATCAGCGAGGTGAGCGTGGAGCCGATGTAGCCGAAGCCCGCGCCACGCGTGAGCAGGTCCATGTCGACGCCGTAGCGCGCGGCATACACGCTGATCGGCAGGCCCGCCAGGAAGATGATGAGCCCCGTCGCCACGATCGCCCAGAACGCGTTGGCGAAGCCGTACTGCACCAGCAGCGTCGCGCCCACGGCCTCCAGCACCAGGAACGAAGCCGCGCCGAAGGCCGTGTTGGCCACGCGCCATTCAGACCACTTGCGAAAGCGCTGCGGCGTGTAGCGCAGCGCGTAGTCCTCGAGCGTCTCGCTCGCCACCCAGCTGTTGTAGTCGCGCCGCACCTTGACGATGCGCTGGGGCGCGTCGTCGGGGCTGGGGGTGGCGGCATCCGGGTTCACACCGTTTCGGTGCATCTTTCGTGCCATCCATACGTCTTTTGGCGAACACCGGCACGACTGTTGCAAAGACGAAGCCTGCCCAATAATGGCCGACCTCCCCGCCACCCGAAGCCGCCTCCCATGGAACTGACCCCGCGCGAAAAAGACAAGCTGCTGATCTTCACCGCAGCACTGCTGGCCGAACGCCGCAAGGCGCGGGGACTGAAGCTCAACTACCCCGAAGCCGTCGCGCTGATCTCCGCCGCCGTGATGGAAGGCGCGCGCGACGGCAAGAGCGTCGCGGCGCTGATGAGCGAAGGCCGCTCCGTGCTCACCCGCGCCGACGTGATGGACGGCATCGCCGAGATGATCCCGGACATCCAGGTGGAAGCCACCTTTCCCGACGGCACCAAGCTCGTCACCGTGCACCAACCCATCGTCTGACTCTCCCTCGGAACAAGAAAGCCTGCCATGCGCCACAACGCTTCCAAGACGCTTGCCCTCATTGCCATGCTGCTGCCGCTCGCGGCCAGCGCCCACACCGGTGCCGATGGCGGCGTGCACCACGGCTTTGCCACCGGCTTTTTGCACCCGCTGACCGGCGCCGACCATCTGGCGGCGATGGTCGCGGTCGGCCTCTGGAGCGCGCTGGCCGCGCGCCGCGCCTGGCCCGACCTGCTGTGGGCGCCGCTCGCCTTCGCGGGCATGCTGCTCGTGGGCGCGCTGATGGGACTCGCAGGCGTGCAGCTGCCGGCCGTCGAACCGATGATCGCGGCCTCGCTGCTGGTGCTGGGCCTGCTGGTCGCCACGCGCGTGCATCTGCCGGCCGTGGTGGCTATGGCAGTGGTCGGCGTGTTCGCGGTGTTCCACGGCGTGGCGCATGGCCACGAACTCGCGGGCGAACAAGGCGCCGCATTGACGCTGGCCGGCATGGTCGGCGCCACCGTGCTGCTGCACGCCGCTGGCATCGCGATGGGCTGGGCGCTGCGGCGCGCCAACGCCTGGCTGCCCCGCGTGGCCGGCGCCGCTGTGCTCGGTCTGGGCGCAACGCTGCTGGCCCAGGCCATCTGAGGCCGGCCATGATCCCTGGCGAACTCCTCACCGACGACGGCGAGCACACGCTCAACCCGGGCCGCCGCACGCTCACGCTGGTGGTGCAGAACACCGCCGACCGGCCGATCCAGGTCGGCTCGCACTACCACTTCGCCGAAACCAATGGCGCGCTCGGCTTCGACCGCGAGGCTGCGCGCGGCATGCGGCTGAACATCGCCTCGGGCGCCGCGGTGCGCTTCGAGCCGGGCCAGCAGCGCACGGTCGAGCTCGTCGATTTTTCAGGCGATCGCATCGTCTACGGCTTTCGCGGCCTCGTTCAAGGAAAGCTCTAAGCCATGGCAACGATTGGACGGCGTGCGTACGCCGAGATCTTCGGCCCCACCGTGGGCGACCGGGTGCGGCTCGCCGACACCGACCTGCTGATCGAGGTCGAGGCCGACTACACGCTGCGCGCCGGCGGCTACGGCGAAGAGGTGAAGTTCGGTGGCGGCAAGACCATCCGCGACGGCATGGCGCAGTCGCAGCGCACTCGCGACGGCAAAGGCAGCGGCCCGACGGCCGGTGGAGCCGTCGACACCGTGCTGACCAACGCGCTGATCCTCGACCACTGGGGCATCGTGAAGGCCGACATCGGCCTGAAGGACGGGCGCATCGCCGCCATCGGCAAGGCCGGCAACCCCGACGTGCAGCCGGGCGTGGACATCGTCATCGGCCCGGGCACCGAGATCATCAGCTGCGAGGGCAACATCGTCACGGCCGGCGGCATCGACAGCCACATCCACTTCATCTGCCCGCAGCAGATCGAGGAAGCGCTCGCCTCCGGCATCACCACCATGCTGGGCGGCGGCACCGGCCCCGCCACCGGCACCTTCGCAACCACCGCCACGCCCGGCCCCTGGCACATCGAACGCATGCTGCAGGCGGCCGATGCGTTCCCGATGAACCTGGGCTTCCTCGGCAAGGGCAATGCGAGCCTTCCGGATGCGCTGCACGAGCAGATCGAAGCCGGCGTCATGGGCCTGAAGCTGCACGAGGACTGGGGCACCACGCCTTCGGCCATCAGCAACTGCCTGGACGTGGCCGACGCCACCGACACGCAGGTGGCGATCCACAGCGACACGCTCAACGAATCGGGCTTCGTCGAGAACACCATCGCGGCCGTGGGCGGCCGCTCGATCTGCGCCTTCCACACCGAAGGCGCGGGCGGCGGCCATGCGCCGGACATCCTGCGCGTGGTGGGCGAGGAGAACTTCCTGCCCTCCTCCACCAACCCCACCATGCCCTACACCGTGAACACGCTCGACGAGCACGTCGACATGCTCATGGTGTGCCACCACCTGGACGCCGGCATTGCCGAGGACCTGGCCTTTGCCGAGTCGCGCATCCGCAAGGAGACCATTGCCGCCGAGGACGTGCTGCACGACCTGGGCGCGATCAGCATGTTCAGCTCCGACAGCCAGGCCATGGGCCGCGTCGGCGAAGTGGTGCTGCGCTGCTGGCAGACCGCGCACAAGATGAAGCTGCAGCGCGGCAAGCTGCCCGAGGACAACGAGCGCAACGACAACTTCCGCGCCAGGCGCTACGTGGCCAAGTACACGATCAACCCCGCCATCTCGCACGGCATTGCGCACGAGGTGGGCTCGATCGAGGTCGGCAAGTGGGCCGACATCGTGATCTGGAAACCCGCCTTCTTCGGCGTGAAGCCCTTCACGCTCATCAAGGGCGGCACCATCGCCATGGCTGCCATGGGCGACCCCAACGCGTCGATCCCCACGCCGCAGCCGGTGCACTACCGCCCGATGTTCGGCAGCTACGGCGGCTCGCTGGCCAGGAGCTCGCTGACCTTCGTCTCGCAGGCCGGACTGGCCGCGGGCATCAAGGAACGCTACGGCCTGGCAAAGCACCTCAGCGCGGTGAAGAACATCCGCAATGTGCGCAAGAAGGACCTGGTCCACAACGGCTACACGCCGAAGATGGAGATCGATGCGCAGACCTATGCGGTGCGCGCCGACGGGCATCTGCTGACCTGCGATCCGGCGGTGCAGCTGCCGCTGACGCAGCGGTATTTTCTGTTCTGAATGTCAGCTGCTCCGAGGCGCGAGATGAGCGCGGATCCACTCCGCAAGCGCCTCTTCCTCGAGCTGGCCGGCGGCGAGCTTGAGTGTGGTCAGCACGCAATCGTGGTCGGTCGCGCGAAGCTCAAACCCATTGAGGTCCAGAAAAACTTCCATGGCGACGAAAGCCGTTCTTTTGTTGCCGTCGGTGAATGGATGGTTGCGAGCAATCCCGAAGGCGTAGCTCGCAGCCAGTGCCGCCGCGTCGGGCGATTCATAAAGCGCCCGGTTTTGCGGTCGCCCCATGGCGGAAACGAGCAGCCCCTCGTCGCGTACTCCGGCGGGACCTCCATGCTCGGCCAGCTGTTCTTCGTGGACAGCATGAATCAATTGAAGGCTGAGCCAGACCCAGGCGTCGTTCGCGGCGCTCACTTGGCGAGCTCGCGCAGCACGTTGCGCCGCTTCTTCATGATGCGGCGGGCTGCTTCCATCTGGCGCTCGAACTCCTCGTCATACGGAGTCATGGTGAACCCCCCGCCTGCGGCTTGCGTCAGGTAAATCGTGTCACCCTTGCCGACATTCATGCTCGCCAGCACTTCCTTGGGCAGGATGACTCCGACCGAGTTGCCGATCTGGGTCAGTTTGAGGGCGGACATGGAAAGCTCCATTCAATCGAAGTTATAACAAACGTTATATTATTCCGCCTTACTGGGAGTCGCAAGCCACCATGCTCACCGCCAACAAACTCATGCCCCAAGGCCGCGGCCTTGCGCCCGTGCTGCTCAAGCGCGCCGCCACCATCGAGCTCGACTGGGACGTGCGCCAGAAAAGCCGTTTCGATGCCACCGATTCGCAGGGCCGGCAGATCGGCGTGTTCCTGCCGCGCGGCACCGCCGTGCGCGGCGGCGACGTGCTGGTGGCCGAGGACGGCTCGCTGGTCCGCGTGATCGCGGCGCCGCAGCCGGTGCTGCGCATCACGCATTGCACGGCCCACGGCACGCCGTTCGACCTGACGCGCGCAGCCTATCACCTGGGCAACCGGCATGTGCCGATCGAGCTCAAGCCCGACCACCTGAAGATCGAGCCCGACCATGTGCTGGCCGACATGCTGCGCTCGATGCACCTGATCGTCGTCGCGGTCGAGGAAGCCTTCGAGCCCGAGGGCGGCGCCTACGGGTCGCACGAGCATTCGCACGGCGCCGGCCACGACCACGCGCATGGCAGCAGCAAGGGTCCGAAGCCGCTCGTGCTCGCACCGGAACTGCTCGATGACCATGATCATTCGCACGATCACGGCCATCATGGGCACTCGCACTGAAATGAGATCGGCTTGGTGCGTTGTGCGTCATTCAGGGCGCGCTCCCGCCGACGGGGTACGCGGCGAAGCGAATGTCCCCCGGCCTGCGGCCTCCTCCTTTACCGGGACTTCTCGCGCAGTCAAGCACGGGTTTGGGTTGGTTTTTCTACCAAGCTGTATCGCTTGCGAGGCATTGAGGATCGAGGCGCAACGAAACGAGGAACAGACTGCACATCTACCGACGGTCTTGTTGCACTGGCACGTGGCCG
>NZ_JBFTRJ010000027.1:0-50538 GCF_056399465.1 Variovorax sp. 01N425
TTGCCGTCGCGCGTGAAGCAGCTCACGCCATTGCCGAATTCATGGTCGTTGACCAGGTCGACCGCGTCCTTGAAGTTGGCCACGCGCACGCAGGAGAGCACCGGGCCGAAGATCTCTTCCTTGTAGATGCGCATCTCGGGCGTGACGTGGTCGAACAGCGTGCCGCCCATCCAGAAGCCGTCGCCGCAGCCGGCACCGGCCTGGCCGCCGTCGAACTGGCGGCCGTCGACCAGCAGCTTCGCGCCTTCCTTCTCGCCCTGGGCGATGTAGCCGGTGATGCGCTCGTGTGCCGCGCGCGTGACGATCGGGCCCATTTCGGCCGCGAGGTTCTCGCCGTCGAGCACCTTGAGCRTCTTCGTGCGCTCGATGAGCTTGGGAATGATCTTGTCGGCCACGTCGCCCACCAGCACCGCCACGCTGATCGCCATGCAGCGCTCGCCGGCCGAGCCGTAGCCCGCGCCGATCAGTGCGTCCACCGTCTGGTCGATGTCGGCGTCGGGCATCACCACCATGTGGTTCTTCGCGCCGCCAAGGGCCTGCACGCGCTTGCCGTTGCGCGCGCCCGTTTCATAGATGTAGTTGGCAATGGGCGTGGAGCCCACGAAGCTCACGGCCTTGACGTCGGGGTGCTCGAGCAGCGCGTCGACCGCCACCTTGTCGCCCTGCACCACGTTGAACACGCCGTCGGGCAGGCCCGCTTCCTTCAGCAGTTCGGCCATGCGCAGCGACGGGGTCGGATCGGTCGGGCTGGGCTTGAGAATGAAGGTGTTGCCGGCGGCAATGGCCACCGGGAACATCCACATCGGCACCATCACCGGGAAGTTGAAGGGCGTGATGCCAGCCACCACGCCGAGCGGCTGGCGCAGCGTCCAGTTGTCGATGCCGGTGGAGACCTGGTCGGTGAAGTCGCCCTTGAGCAATTGCGGGATGCCGCAGGCGAATTCGACGATGTCGATGCCGCGCGAGACCTCGCCCTGCGCGTCGGTGAACACCTTGCCGTGCTCGAAGGTAATCGCATGCGCCAGCTCGTCCTTGTTCTTGTTGAGCAGCTCCAGGAACTTGAACATCACGCGGGCGCGACGGATCGGCGGCGTATCGGCCCACTTGGGAAAGGCGGCCTGCGCGGCGGCCACCGCTGCATCGACGTCGGCATGGTTGGCCAAGGCCACTCGGCCGGTTACCCACCCCGTGGCGGGGTTGCTCACTTCCTGCGTACGGGTCGACGTCCCTGCGACAGCAGTGCCTCCGATGAAGTGGTTGATTGTGGAAATACTCATGCATGTCTCCATAGAAAACTGAAGAGGTCCGTCACTTCGCGGCGTCAAGCATCAGCGCGTTTCGGCGAGGGCGTCGTGAAGGGCCTCGACGAGGCGATCAATCTCCGCCTTCTCCGAGATAAACGGCGGCGCAAGCTGGATGGAGTCCGCGCCCTGACGCACATAGAAGCCTTTGCTCCAGCACGCCTTGGCAATGTCATAGGGCCGCCGGCCAGGAGCGTCGGGAGTGCCGCCTATGGCGATGCCAGCAGCCAATCCAAAGTTGCGGATATCGATGACGTGCTTCGCATGGACAAGTGAATGCACCGCATCTTCAAAGTAGGGTGCCAGGGCCGCCGCTCGAGCAACGATCTCGTCGTTCACAATCACGTCAAGCGTCGCGATCCCTGCCGCGCAAGCGACCGGATGGGCCGAATAGGTATAACCATGGGGAAACTCGACCGCGAAGTCGGGGGCCGCCACTCCCATGAAAGTATCGTAGACGTTACCCGAGGCAACAACAGCGGCCAATGGCTGTGCGCCATTCGTCACCTGCTTGGCGATGGTCATCATGTCTGGCACAACGCCGAATGCTTCCGCACCCGTCATTGCACCAAGACGGCCGAATCCCGTGATGACCTCATCGAAGATCAACAGGATGTCGTGCGCCGTGCAGATCTCCCGCAGCCGCTTGAGATAGCCCTGGGGCGGCAGGATCACGCCGGCCGAACCGGAGATCGGCTCGACGATCACTGCGGCGATGTTCGAGGCATCATGCAACGCGATCAGGTCGAGAAGTTCGTTGGCAAGCTCGGCGCCATCCTGCGGTAGGCCACGAACAAAGGCGTTGCTTGCAAGCTGTGTGTGGGCAAGATGGTCAGCGTCGACACCGGGGCCAAAGAGCTTGCGGTTGCCGCCGAGGCCGCCAACAGATATCCCCCCGAAATTGACTCCGTGGTAGCCCTTTTGCCGACCGATGAAGCGGGTCTTGGTTCCTTGCCCCCGCAGGCGCCAGTAGGCACGTGCCAGCTTCAGCGCGGTATCCACAGCCTCCGATCCGGAACTGGTGAAGAACACGTGGTCCAACCCTTGCGGCATGAGTGCCTTGATCTTGTTCGCGAGCTCGAATTGGGCAGGATGACCGTGCTGGAAAGCAGGCGAGTAATCCAGCTTCGCAATCTGCTTGGAGACTGCTTCGGAGATTTCGTCTCGGCCATGCCCCAACCCCGAACACCACAGACCCGAAAGACCGTCAAAGATCTTCCGGCCATCTATATCCGTGAAGTACGCTCCCTTGGCTTCAACGATGACCCGGGGCGATTCCTTGAACTGGCGATTGCCGGTGAATGGCATCCAGCAGGCGTCGATCCATTGCGGATCCAGGCTGAGGGATGGTTGTTGACGCTTTTCTTGAAAAGTATGCATGGCTGCTTCCAGTTGAAGAGGTGAATTCCGTTGATCAGGTCGCGCCGACGCTGAGGTATCGATCCTTGACCGCGTCGTCGGCCAAGAACTGCGCGTTGCTGCCCTGGTACACGATCGTTCCTTGCTCGATCACATAGTGCCGATCAGCCAACTGGGTGCAGACCTCGAGGTTCTGTTCCACCAGCAAGACTGCGACGCCAGCACGCCGGATCTCCTTGAGCTGGGCCACGATTTCTTCGACGATGACCGGGGCCAGTCCCTCGACCGGCTCATCCAGCATCAGAAGCTTGGGGTTGTTGAGCAGCGCGCGTCCGATCGAGAGCATCTGCTGCTCCCCACCAGAGAGCTGCCCTCCCCCGTTCTTCCGGCGCTCGCGCAGGCGCGGAAAGATCCTGTAGATGTCGGTCAGCGACCACGGAGAGCCCCGGCGCTGGCCGAGCAGGAGGTTTTCTTCGACCGATAGCAGCTTGAAGATTCCTCGATCCTCGGGCACGAGGCAAACACCGCGAGAAGCGATCTGGTGAGAAGGCATGCCTTGCAACTCGACGCCGCCAAAAACTATCTTGCCGCCCGTGGGGCGAACAGCGCCCGCAATTGTCTTGAGCGTGGTGGACTTGCCGGCTCCATTGCGGCCGAGCAGGGTTACCAGTTCGCCGTTACCGATCTGAAGATCGACACCTTGCAGGATGTGACTCTTGCCGTAATGGCTATGTAACCGATCCAAGCGAAGAATCATTTGCGGCCTCCGGTGATCATGCTGCCCAGGTACGCGGTTCGCACGCGTTCGTCATCGCGCACCGACTGAGGCGTTCCCTCGACCAGCACCCGTCCCTGCTGCATCACCGTCACTGTGTGCGATATGTCCATGACGATCCCCATGTTGTGTTCGATCAGAACGACCGTGTAGTCGCGGCCCAGATCGGCGATCAGCGTCTTCATGTCGTCGAGATCGTCGATCCCCATGCCGGAGGTGGGTTCGTCCAGAAAGATCGCTTTGGGCTCGGCCGCGAGGGCCATGCCGACCTCCAATCGACGCTGCTGACCATGCGACAGGGAACCGGCCGCTGTACGCTCCTGATTCCGCAGACCAAGGCGTTCGATCACCCGGTCCACCATCTCGGCGCAAGACCAGTGGCCCTGCGGCGAACGCCAGAGATTGAATGCTCTTCTTGCGTTGACGCCCTGCGCGGCCAAGCGCAAGTTCTCGCGCACTGTCAGGGTGGGAAAGAGGCTCGTGACCTGGAACGATCTCGCCATTCCCTTGCGCACTCGTACATGGCCGGGTTCACGGGTGACGTCCTGCCCATTGAAGGCAATGCTGCCACCCGTCACGCCAAGCGTGCCGGTGAGCATGTGGAACAGTGTTGTCTTGCCGGCACCGTTGGGGCCGATGACGGAGTGCACCGTGTTGCGTCTCACGCGCAGGTCCACGCCGCCAAGGGCCACGAACTTGCCGTAGTGCTTGGTAACCTGCCGTGCTTCCAGAAGGAATTCCGTGCTCATACCTGCTTCTCCTCGACTCGGATCTCACCGGTCCGCTTGAACCGCGCCGTCAAAGCGAGGAAGCCATCTTCGATAAGGCCCCACAAACCGCGCTGCATACCCAGGCTGATGATCACAAGCAGCACGCCCAGCAACATCAGCCAGCGCGGCCACAGGGTCGACAGCCAATCGGCCGCAAGCACGTAGAACAGGGCACCGATCAACGACGCGGCGAGATTGCCGGCGCCGCCGATCACTGTCATCACGAGGATCATTTCGCTCACATGAAATTCGGCGTTCGCGAGTGGTGCGACTCCGACCATCATCGCGTTGAGTGCGCCGGCCAGCGCAGTCACGGCACCCGAGAGCACGAAAGCGAGCAGTTTGAAGCGCGGTACGTTGTAGCCAACGGCGCTGGCGCGCACCTCGTTGTCCCGGATTGCCAGCAACGTGCGCCCAAAGATCGATGTCGTCACCCGATGCAGAGCGACGAAGACCAACAGGAAGATGACCGCCACCATCGCATAGAACTGCCACGCCGTGGTGTTGTCCCAGAGAACCACTCCGAACGCCGACAACGGCGGTCTCGGGATGTTGAGCAGCCCGTTGTCGCCCCCGGTCAGGGAAGGAACGCTATAGGCCAAAAAGTAGAACATCTGCGCGAAGGCGAGCGTCAGCATGACGAAGTAGGTCCCCTTCTGTCGAATCGACACGATCCCGACCAGCCCCGCGGCGAGGCCACCAAGAATGATCGAGGCAACCAGCGCAAGGGGCATGGGCAACCCGGTGCGAGTCAGCACAAGGCCGAACGTGTAGCTTCCGAGTCCGAAGAAAATGCCCTGCCCGAAGGACAGCAGACCGGTATAGCCGAGCAGCAGATTGCAACCCAGAACGGCCAACGCATAGATGAGCACTTCACTGGCCAAAGACCCAGAACTCAACAACAGCGGTAGAGCCACCACGATGCCAAGAGCAACTGCGATATCGATGTTTCGACGCATGGTTCAGCCTCGCTTTCCAAGTAGGCCATTGGGGCGCAGCAGCAGAACCGCAGCCATGGCAACGTAGATCATCAGACGGGCACCCTCTGGCCATAGGGTGCTCATCACGCTCTGCACTACGCCGATGAGAATGCCGCCCACGAGTGCTCCCGTGAAACTTCCGAGGCCACCGACCACCACGACGACGAATGCGACCGCGAGTGCCTCGATCCCCATGAACGGCTCGACACCCCGGATGGGTGCCGCGAGGACTCCCGCGATCGCCGCAGTCGCCGCACCGAGGGCGAAAACCAGACTGAAGAGACGAAAGACGTTGATGCCGAGCAGGGACACCATTTCGGGCGACTCGCTCCCGGCGCGCACTGCACTGCCCAGACGAGTGCCTTCGAGCACCCACCAGAGCAACACAGCCAAACCGCCGGTCACAGCGATCACGAACAGGCGGTACTTGGGATAGATGAAGTCTCCCCACATGACCACCCCCTCCAGGCCGCTCGGAACCGCCACGCTGTCACCCAACGGCCCCCACTGCACGATGACCAGTTCTTGGATGATCAGCGCGACGCCCACCGTGATGAGGATGTGGAACTCGTGCGGCTTGGCGTAGACATGCCGCAGCAGGGTCTTCTCGGCAACCCACCCCACGGCCGCGACGAACAGCGGAACGATAAGCAAGGCGGCCCAGAAGCTCATCCCTTGCCTGACGGCCTCGAAGCAAAAGTAAGCCCCCAGCAGATAAAAAACCCCGTGAGCAAAATTGACGAATCGGAGCAAGCCGAAGACGATGGACAGGCCAACGGCCAGCAGGAAGTACAACATTCCTATTCCGATGCCGTTGACGGTCTGCAGAAGGTAAACACTCATATACGGCGACTCCGGTAGTTCGCGGCCGACTTTTCAGCTCAGCTTGCAGCCGGCTTGTTCTACGGTCAGAAACGACTGTCCGGAACTGACAACATCCACATAATCGTCCGCATCCTTCATCTGCTTCTTGGCCTTTCCGCGAAGCAGGTAGTAGTCTTTGATGACCTGGTGGTCTTCCTTGCGGATCTGCTCCTGGCCCGTGAGGCCTTCGAACTTCATGCCCTCCAACGCTGAGATCACCGCCTTCGGCTCGGTCGAACCCGCTTTGGCGATCGCGTCAATGACGCACTTGGTGCAGATGAACGCGGCTGCCAAGGTGTAGTTCGGCATGATCTTCAGCTCTTTGTTGACCTGCGCGATCAGCTCGCGGTTGGTGGGAGAATCGACCTTGTGCCAGTACTGCGCCCCGAAGTAGATGTCCTCGGTGGTGTCTGCGCCGAGGGACTGGAACTGCTCCAGCCCCGAGGTCCATGGCACAAGGATCGTCATCTTCTTGTGCAGCCCGAAGCTGATGGCTTGACGCAACGCATCGGTTGACTGCGTCCCGAAGTTGAGCAGCACCAGGACGTCCGGCTTGGCCGCAATGGCATTGGTCAGATAGCCGCTGAACTCTTTCTCCGCCAGGGAGTGATAGCTGTTGCCGACCAGCTCCACACCCTTTTCCTTCAGCACATCCTTGGTGGCGGCCAGCATTCCTTCGCCAAAGACGTATTGGGCAGTGATGGTGTACCAGCGCTTCGCCTTGGGCTGTGCCTCGATGAGTGGCCGCAACGTCTGCGCGACGGCGCCATAGGCAGGCACCGGCCACCGGAACGTCGCGGCATTGCATTCCTTGCCCGTGATCTCGTCCGCACCGGAATAGCAGAAGAAGACGCCCCCGAGTCGATGGACCTCTTTACCCATCGCCAGTGCTTCGGGGGAAAGGATCCCGCCAACAAAGAACTTGGTGTTCTTTTGCTGCGCAGCCTCCTGCACCTTGCGCACCGCCGTCGCTGGCTTTGCCTCAGTGTCGAAAACGCTGTACGCGAGGCGACGACCTATCACGGTCCCATAACGCTGGATTGCCATGCGAACACCGAGCTCCCCATACTTGCCGTTGACGGCAAATGGACCCGACATGGGGAAAGGCGCCCCGAACTCGATCCCTTCGGCCGCCTGCGCCGAAGCCAAGCGGGAAAGCGACATTGGGGCAATGCCGGCTGCGGCCAGTGCTAGAAGGTCACGTCTATTCATATTGTCTCTTTGATGTTTCAGTTGGGGAAAGTGACGACGGCCGCGGCGACACGGGAATCGCTGCGATGGAACCTATGGCGAGTTGAGAAGTTGCGCTAGGGCATCCGCTATCGAAAGCAATCGGCTGTCTTCGCCTCGTGCCCCGACCAGCTGAATGCCGACCGGGCGACCGTCCGCGGTCAGCCCGCAAGGGATCACGATGGCGGGTTGTTGGCTCAGGTTCATGGGAAAGCTGAAGCCGGCCCAATCGGTCCATCGGGTCATGCCGCTGCCCGGCGGAACCTCGTGACCCGCCTCGAAGGGGGCCACTGCCGTGGCGGGCGAGACGAGGACGTCGTACTCCTGTAGCACCCGATCCATTGCGCTACCGAACTCGACCCGCCGCATTTGTGCAGAAACCAGGCCCGCGGTCATCGTTCCGCCGTCACGTGCGGCCTCGAGCAAACCGGGGTCAATGCGGCTTCGGTCTTGCTCGGGTATCGAGTTGATGCGGGCCGCCGCACCGCAGAGCCAGTGGTGCTTAAAAATGTCCAGGACATCGTTGCGAGGCAGTTGCATGGGCTCTACGCAGGCGCCGGCGCGTTCAATTTTTCGAACGGCTCGTTCGACGATCTGCACGACCTCTGGTTCGACTTTCCCTGTCGCGGGCTGCGACCAGTAGCCAACTCGCGTACCGGCGAGCGCAGTGTGGCCCCAGTCAGACGATGTGGGGGCATGCGCGCATTGGGTCCAGTCGCGCATGTCCCTGCCCGCCATCACCCTGAACATGGCCGCTGCGTCTGCGACGGATCTGGCAATGGAGCCGATGTGGGACAGAGTTCCGAACGCACTCACCGGAAAGGTGGGAACGCGCGCGTATGTCGGCTTGAATCCGACGGTTGCGGTGAAGGAGGCAGGAACGCGTGCCGATCCTCCGCCGTCCGTGGCGAGATGAAGGACACCGGCGCCGGTGGCGGCCGCTACGGCCGCACCACCAGACGAGCCTCCGGCGGTCACGCTGGGCATCCAGGGATTGCGCGTGATACCGCTCGCCGGACTGTCCGTGACCGCCTTCCACCCGAACTCGGGCGTGGTGGTCAGGCCCAGGAGAACAGCCCCTGCGCAGCGCAGTCGCCCGACCGCCGGTGCGTCCTCGCGTTGCGGTTGCAACTGCGTCGTCAGGCTGCCGAAGCGAACCACCCAGCCCTTCACCCAGACGATGTCCTTGATCGTTGCCGGAACGCCATCGATCGGCGACAGCGGGGTGCCCGTCCGCCAGCGCTGTTCGGACGCACGGGCCTGCTCCATCGCGCCGTCGTGGTCGATGTATGTGAAGGCGTTCAAGGGCTTGTTGATCGCTTCGGCCCTGGCGAGAGATGCACGCGCGACCTCCACGGGCGAGACTTCGCCTGAGTGATACAGCGCAGTCAGTTCCGCCACGCCGATACGGCAAAGTGGATCGGCATCCAAGAGGGGGGAACGGATAGGGAGGTGCATGGATAGGCTTCGATTGCGCGGGGCGAAGCGGCGGCTGTGGACGCCTTCCCTTCCCCGCAGAAATTGGCTAGACCATCACGCCAGTTCGATGCACTCGTTCTCCAGGCGATGTCCCTCTTTCCGAAGGTGGAGGTACCCATCCCACCAAAGGCGAAAACACGAGAGATGCGCGGATACAGAACAACAGTGCTTTGATTTGCTTCATCAAATTCTCCAACTGGCATGCATTCGAATGCACTGAAAAGATTTAGAGCGGACGCGGCTTCCCCTGGCGATGTCCAACCGCCATGGTGAATGGCTTCCAGCGCAACACGGTGCTATGCGTGCGCGTAGTCAGAGTCAGGGGAGATTGCCGAGTCGATCGCAGGAGGTGGGCTCCCACATGACCAGCTTCTTGCCGCGTGAAGTCCGCTTTTGCATCTTCTCAAACGCCTGGGACGGCGTGGTCGCCAAGACCGTCTTGATCATGTTGTCTCCTTCTCAGCTTCTAGTGTTTATTCGGCGCAGCCGCAGGCCTGGGCGCAGGACCTTCCAAACCAGTCGAAGTCCTTGCAAGCACACCTTTGAATTCTTTGATGGGGCCTGCAATGTCTCGAACTGAACCGATTGCGCTCACGCCGCGCAAAACTCCCTCTGCATCGTAGGAGAGAAAAAGTCGCGAACGTCCAATCGTCTCGACATTGGTTTCGGAGCCCAGGGAGGGAAGTCCTGCGACCTGGAGTGCGAAGTCGTACTGATTGCTCCAGAACCAAGGCACCGCATCGAACTCAAGTTGCTGGCCGAGCATGTTTCGCGCTGCGGTGTCTGCTTGATCCTCGGCATTGCGCCAGTTTTCAATCCTTACAGCCCGCCCGTAGAGTCTGCTGTCGTAGCAACACACATCACCGCACGAAAAAATTCTTTCGTCGTCAGTTCGCAGATACTGATTTGTCCGTATGCCGTTGTCGGTTGCCAAACCCGCCGTTTCAGCCAGATCGACATTCGGTCGAACACCAAGGCCATAGACCACGATGTCACATGCCATGGCCTCGCCGGTCGAAAGGCGAACGGATTGCACGTTGCCCGTCCCCTCCAGTGCCACGATCCCAACACCGAATCGGACATTCACGCTTCGTCTTTGATGCTCGGCCACCACTGCATCCGAGACGATCAGCGGCACACTCCTGCCCATTGCTTGCGGTGCGCGCTCCAGCACCGTGACCGTACAACCGCGTTCCAGAGCCGCGGCAGCAACCTCCAGGCCAATCACGCCGGCGCCGATGACCACCAGGCGGCAGCCACGCTGCAGTGAGTCCGCGATCGCTTTTGCATGCTGGGGCGTACGCAGCGGCAATACCCCACTCAGATCCGAACCTGGCACTGTGAGCGGATTGACGCTCGCCCCAGTCGCCAGCAGAAGCCGGTGATAGGCGATCTCCCGCCCGTCTTTTAAGATCACGCGCGCGGCATCTCGATCGATGCGCACGACACTTTGGGCAAGCTGCAGATCGATTTCATTCTCTGCGTACCAGGAGTCGGCGTAGAAGGCGCATTGTTCGCCTGTTTTCTTGCCTAGAAGCACCGCCTTGGACAGCGGGGGGCGATCGTAAGGAAGGCAACTCTCCTCACCAATCAGGCCGATACCGCCTGTCCAACCATGCTTGCGAAGAGCAGCAGCGGCTCGGGATCCGCTATGACCTGCACCAACGATCACGATGGGCTCTTGACAAGTGGTCATGGCTTTCTCTTCGCGCCCGTCTTTACTGTGCTGCCTTGGCTTCTGCGCACGCCAACATGGCGTCACCAATTACCCGCTCGCCCTTCGCATTCAGGGCTTCCCCGGCGCTTTGAATATCGCGTACGTCCTTGTTCTGGCTCAGCTTGGCCTTGCCCACCAAGCGGGTTACCTCGATCTCGATGCCGACGATCGCCTTGAGCATCGTGTCGATGTAATCCTTGGGACCATCGGTCATCTTCCACGGCGTTGGTTGCGACGCCTCGTGAGTGCGGGTGAGCCGAGCCACCATGCCGCGGACATATCGCTCATCGTCCCGAATCGTGGCTCTCCCGTAGGCATGGACCACGATGTAGTTCCAACTGGGCACTTGCTTGTGAAACTCTTGCTTGCTGGGATACCACTGGGGCGAGATGTAGGAATCTCCAGCCCGAAAGACAACCATCACTTCGTCGCCGCTGACGATGTCCTGCCACACAGGGTTGCTGCGCGCAACGTGCGAGTGCAGCACCACCTGGGATCCTTCCTTGGCGTCCAGCTCGAACGGAATATGGTTGGCATCCAAGCCGCTTTTGCCGTGTGTAAACAAAATGCCCAGTGGATTCTTAGCGATCAGGTCGTGCAGAACTTCAGGGCGCGATTCATCGAAGTGGGCAGGAACGTACATATCTCTATCTCTCTAATTGATTGCTGAGGAAGAAAGCTTCGACCAGACTCAATTCAGATCTCGATCATTTCGAAATCGGCTTTGCCGGCGCCGCATTCAGGGCACACCCAATCGTTCGGCACATCCTCCCAGCGGGTTCCGGATGCGATGCCTTCGCCAGGCAGGCCTTGCTCTTCGTGGTACTCGAATCCACAGAGCACACAAAGCCAACTCTTGAAGGCCACGGCTTGGTTCTTCTCGGTTATGCAATCAGTCATGGGGTGCCTCGCTCATGTCATGCCGGCTTCAAAACAAGCCGTCGTCAAAAAGTAGTATGGTGTATTCAGGTTCAGTGAGATGGACCAGTATTCACTTATCTCAGGAGACCAGAATCCATGCCACGAACAGCCAAGACGCCGGAAGTTCCTGCGATCGGGCAACTTGACCGAAAGGCCGGCGGTCTCGGACGTCAGCTTGCCCATAAGCTGCGTCAGGCGGTAAAGAGAGGTGACCTCCAACCCGGCGAAATCCTCCCGTCGACGCGGGCGCTCGCCAAGTCCCTGGGAGTCGCGCGCGGCACCGTCCTCGAGGCTTTCGAACAGCTGATTGCCGAAGGATTCCTCGAAGCCGAGCAAGGTGGCAGCACGCGCGTCGCCGCATCCTTGGCTGACATGCCATTGGTTGGTGCTGACGCGCGCGAAGGCAAGGCGAGCGCCAAGCCGCTTTCATTGCCCTTGCCATCCGCGGCATTCGCCCAGATCGCTCGGCAGTTCATGCCATTGCCACCGGTGCCCTTTGCTGTTTCGGTGCCTGCCGGAGCTGCCGCTCCCGGCGAGGTCTGGCGCCGGCTGGGCAACCAGATCCGCGCGCGCGGCAAGGGGATGCCAAGCGGCTATGGAGACCCTCAGGGGGCCCTGCCTCTGCGCCAGGCGATCGCGGAATATGTGCGACGGTCTCGCTCTGTGCGTTGCGACCCTGCTCAAATCATTGTGACTACCGGCACTCAACAAGGGCTGTATCTGGCTTGCCTGGTGCTTCTCGGCAACGAAGACTATGCGTGGGTCGAGAACCCGGCCTATTGGGGCATCACGGCAATATTGGAAACCCTGGGGCCGAAAGGTCGCATGGTGCGCGTGCCGGTCGATTCAGAAGGTTTGATCGTCGATGAGGGCTTGCGCTTGAGACCCGATGCGCGCGCCGCATTTGTGACCCCATCGCATCAATATCCGTTGGGCATGCCCTTAAGCATGGCGCGCCGAAACGCCCTGCTGACCTGGGCACGCACCAACGCAGCCTGGGTGGTGGAAGACGACTATGACAGCGAGTTGCGATACGCGGGACATCCATTTCCGGCGTTGCAAGGCCTAGACCCTGATCATGTGGTCTATCTGGGGACATTCAGCAAGATCCTCTTTCCGTCGCTGCGGCTCGGATATGCCATCGTGCCTCCGAAGCTCGTCGAGGCGTTCTGTGGTGCTCGCATGTTGTTGGACCGTCATCCGCCAAGCGCCGATCAGCACGTCTTGGCGGCCTTCATCGCCGAAGGGCATCTGGATCGACACATCCGACGGATCCGAGGCGTCTACGCGGAATGCCGCAGCCAGCTTGCACAACTTTTCCAGGAGTTGCTTCCCGGTGACCTGGCATGGCTGCAGCCCAGCGATCAGGGCATGCACTCGGTGCTCTGGCTGGCGCCTGGCGTTGATGACCAAGCCGTCTCCGTTCAGGCTGCCAGAGCCGGCGTGGCTGTGCGACCAGTGTCTCGCATGTACGCGGAAGGCAGCGAACGTTCCGGTTTGATCTTGGGCCTGGGAGCATTCACTGCCGATCAGATCGCGGACGCCGCGCGGCGACTGGCTTCCATCATCAATGCTGCCGCTCCAACAGGACGGCGCGGGGCCCGTAAAACGATCCGATGAAGGGGTCGTCAACGATCGCCGGAGTGACGGGCCGGAACCTCAGGGCGAGCGGTCAGCCCGAACGCGCGGGCCCCGTAGCAGCTCCTTCCCGTCGCCGGTCATCGTGTCGATAATGGTTGCAGCGCGGCGCAGAGCCCCGATGGCTGATCAGCCCCATGGCAGCCAGCTATCGATGCGATCACGCACACAACTATTAACCACGAAGCACCATGGCGATCGAAACACTTGACCGACCGCTGCGGTATTTCCTATGCATCGCGGAGTTGGGCTCGCTCTCCAAGGCCGCCGACAAGCTCGACCAGACACAGTCCGGATTGAGCAAGCAATTGGGCACGCTCGAGTCGAACCTTGGCCAGCCACTGTTTGTCCGTACGGGTCGCGGCGTCCAGCTGACCGAAGCCGGCACGAAACTCTATGACGCCCTGGTGCCGGCCTTCAGAGAGATCGACCGTGCTGTCGACAGCGCGCGCCAGCAAGGGGTTACGCACGGCACTGTCCGCTTGGCGACGGTCCATACGCTCAGCTACTACTTCGTCGCTGAAGTGTTCTCGCTCTTCGTCAGCACACATCCGGATGTGAATCTCTCTCTGCTCAGCCGCAGCTCACCCGAAGTCGTCGCTCTGGTCGAGAACGGCAAGGCGGACCTGGGTTTCGTCTACGACTCCGCGGTGGACTGCGGAACTTTGACATCGAAGCCGCTGTTCGAGGACGAAATGGCGCTGGTCGTCCTCGACAGCAGTCCCCTTGGATCGTCCCAGGACCTGTCGACCCTCAGCCTGCGCCTGGTCGGCTTTCCAGCACACTACGCCCTGAGGCGGATGATCCACAGCGCCGGGCTGCAGGCCACCTATGTTGCCGAAGCAGAAACGATAGACGCCATGCTCAAGCTCGTTTCCTCCGGGGTGGGTCATTGCATCTTGCCGTCGCGCATTCCCGACAGGCTCCTTGCCGACTATGGCCTTCGCAAGGTGTCCATCGGGCGTCCTGCACTGCGCCGCCGGGTGGTGGCCATCTCCAGCACAGGCAAGGCGATGGCACCGTTGACCTCCGACCTGCTCGCTTGCGCCTTGCAGGTCGCCGAACAACTGCAACGCTCGACCTGATCTTCTCAGTTCCGGGAACGGGTGTGAGCGGAGCCCGAATCGATCTCTTCAGCGCCGCAACGTTCGCCTTGGGCAAGGCCGCGCCTCTCGCTACTGCAACGAGTCCAGCGCCTGCCGAAGGTCAGCGATGAGGTCATCCACATCTTCCAGCCCGACAGACAACCGGATGAGGTCCATCGTCACGCCAGCGCTGAGACGCGCGGCAGGCTCGACCTTCTGGCGCGCAAGGATCAGGGTGCCGGGATGGGTGATCAGGGTTTCGGTGTCGCCCAGGCTGATGGCCCTGGAGATGAGCTTCAACCGATCGATCATCGCAATGGCGCCGTCGCCACCGGCGTGCAGCTCGAACGAGAGCATCCCACCACCCGCACTCATCTGCGAGAGGCCGAGTGGACGATCGGGGCTGCCTTCGAGGTAGGCGTATCGCACGAGCTTCACCGCCGGATGAGAGTCCAGCATGCGAGCAACCTTCAACGCGCTCTCGCTGTGCTGCCGCATCCGCAGCGTCAACGTCTTCAGTCCGCGCAGGACCAGGAAGCACAGCATGGGCGAGAGCGTCGCGCCAGTCATGTATTTGAGGCCTGCCGACCTGATCCGCTTGATCGTGGGCAGATCTCCGAGCACGACTCCGGCGAGCAGATCGCCGTGCCCGTTGATGTACTTCGTCATGGAGTGCACCACGAGGTCGGCACCGTGCTCGATCGGCCGCTGCAGGGCGGGCGATCCGAAGGTCGAATCGACGAGGACCCGAACACCAGGACGGCTGTGCGCCACCTCGGCCAGCTCTTTGATGTTCAAGAGCTGAGCCGTCGGGTTCACCGGCGTTTCGAAGTACACCAGCCGTGTCCGGTCGGACAAGGCCTTCTTGAGGTTCTCAGGCTTGGTGAGGTCGACCTTCGTGACCTTCACCCCGAAGCGCGGCAGGCCTTCATCGACCAATGAGGTCGCCGTCGAGTACATCGTGTGATGCACGATCAACTCGTCTCCGGCCGACAGGAGCGTGAGCAAGGTGGAGCAGATGGCCCCCATGCCTGAGCCGGTGGCCAGCGCGGCCTCGGCACCTTCGAGCTCTGCGAGCCTCGTCTCCAGGAGGTGCTGCGTCGGGTTGTGCTGCCGACCATAGACGTACCGGTCGCTTTCTCCAGAGAACACTGCTGCCGCCTCCGCCGTGTTGTCGAAGGCGAAGGTGGACGTCATGTAGATCGGCGGAGAAACGGCTCCGTAGGGATCGGATCTGTCATGACCATGATGCAGCGCGCGCGTCTGGAATCCCAGACCTTGCGAATCCTCTTTCATGCTTGATCTTTCATTTTTGACTCTGTCGATAAAAACAAGCCGGCAGCAGCGGCAGCGCCTAGTGGACGATCTGGTTCAGAAATTGGCGGGCGCGATCTGTCTGTGGGATGCCGAAGAACAGCTCGGGAACGTTCTCTTCGACGATCTCCCCTCGGTCCATGAAAATGACCCGGTCCGCCACCTTGCGGGCGAAGCCCATCTCGTGCGTCACGCAGAGCATGGTCATCTTCGTCTCCTCGGCCAGGCTCACCATGACGTCGAGCACTTCCTTGACCATCTCCGGATCAAGCGCCGAAGTGGGCTCGTCGAACAGCATGACCTTGGGCGACATGCATAGCGATCTTGCGATTGCGACACGCTGCTGCTGCCCTCCGGACAATTGGCCGGGATACTTGTGCGCTTGGTCGGGTATGCGAACCCGCTCCAGGTACTTCATTGCGATCGCCTGCGCTTCGGCCAGCGGTTTCTTCAGAACCCACGTCGGTCCTAGCGTGAGGTTCTCCAGAACGGTGAGGTGAGGAAACAGGTTGAAGTGCTGGAATACCATGCCGACTTCCTTCCTGATGGCCTCGATGCGCTTCAGGTCGTGGATCAGTTCAACGCCATCCACAGTGATGAGCCCCGACTGATGCTCCTCGAGCCGGTTGATGCAGCGGATCATCGTGGACTTGCCCGAGCCGGAGGGCCCGCAGATCACGATCCGCTCTCCCCTCCGCACGTTCAGATCGATGTTTTGCAGGACATGGAAGTCCCCATACCATTTGTTGACTTTTTGCAGACTGACGATGACTTCGCTCATTGATGTCCCCTTTGGACGCTAGCGCTTCAGATTCCGTTCGAGGGACCGGCTGTACCTCGATATGGAATAGCAGAAGACGAAATAGATCAGGCCGATGAACAGGTAGGCCTCTACGCCGAAGCCTGTCCAAGCCGGGTCCGAAAGGGCCGCCTTCGCTGCTTGCGTCAGGTCGAAGATTCCGATGATGACGACAAGGGAGGTGTCCTTGAACAGTGCGATGAAGGTGCTCACGAGCGGCGGAATCACGACCTTGAGGGCCTGAGGCAGGACAATCTTGCGTGTCTGCTGCCAGTAGCTCAATCCGATGGACTCGGCGCCCTCGTATTGACCTTTGGGGATGGCCTGGAGTCCGCCGCGGACAATCTCCGCAACGTAGGCCGCCGCGAAGAAGATGATCGCCAGCTGTGCTCTCAACAGCTTGTCGATGCTGAGGCCCTCTGGCAAGAACAGGGGCAGCATCACCGACGACAGGAACAGCAGGCTGATCAACGGCACGCCGCGTATCAGCTCGATATATGCGACGCACATTGCCTTGATGGCCGGCATCCGGGAGCGGCGTCCCAGGGCGAGCAGGATGCCGATGGGAAAGGCACACGCGATCCCGAATGTCGAAAGGATGAGCGTCAAGGGCAAGCCGCCCCAGCGCGTGTTCTCGACGAAGACCAGACCGAGGAAGCCACCCCACATCAAGGTCGCCACGGCCAGGATCGTGAACACCCACAGCCCGACGATCTGGAGTCCGGCCAGCCGGCGGGTGGCGGTCCACACGATCGAAGCGACGAGCAGCGCCGTCGCCAGCAACGGCCGCCATTGCTCGGCATGCGGATAGGCGCCGAAGAGAATCAGCCGATATTTTTCCCGGATGAACGCCCAGCAAGCCCCGCCCGCCTCCCTGCAGGCCTGGGCGTCGGGAGCTTGGAAGCTGGCCTTGACCAGCAGCCACTGCGCAAGTGGCGGTGCCAACATCAGGACGAGCCAGATCGTCAGGATGGTCAAGACCGCACTCGCCGGAGACTGGAAGAGGCTTTGCCGCAACCTGGTGATGAGCCTGGCCTGGACTCTGGGCGGCGCCTGCAAGGCGGGCCGGTCCGTATGGGTGGTGGTGCTCATGCTTATCTTTCCACCAGCGCAATGCGCTTGTTGTACCAATTCATCAACAGCGAAACTGTGAGGCTCACAGTCATGAAGGCGGCCATGATGATCAGGACGCCCTCGATCGCCTGGCCGGTCTGGTTCAACACCGTGTTGACGACGGAAACCAGGTCGGGGTAGCCGATCGCAACGGCGAGCGAGCTGTTCTTGACCAGGTTCAGGTACTGGCTCGTCGTGGGGGGAACGATGACGCGAAGCGCCTGGGGCAGGATCACGAGCCGAAGCACGCGCGACCGCGGAAGCCCGAGCGTCTGTGCCGCCTCCCATTGGCCATGGCTCACCGATTGGACGCCGGCGCGGACGATCTCTGCAATGAACCCGGCGGTGTAGGTGACGAGCCCGACCAGCAGCGCGAACAGCTCGGGAGAGAGCGCCCAGCCTCCCTCGAAGTTGAATCCGCTCTGGTGAGGAATGCTGAGATGAAATTCGCGCCCTCCGAGCAGCCAGCCGACCGTTGGCATCAGCAGCAAGAGCATCAGGGCGAAAGGCCAAAGTCTCGATTGGGCGCCGGTCCGGCGCCGGCTGGAGCGCTGCCATCGGCCAACTGCCACGATCGTGAGTACGGAGATCACCAATCCCCAAAGAATTCCCGCAACGGCCGGTCCGTCGACTGCGGGCATCAGCATGCCGCGGTTCGACAGGTAGATGCCTGGAAGCGGGTGAAAGGCTGCCTTCGGACCCGGTAGAAGTTCCCCGATGACGGCATACCAGATCAACAGTTGCAGCAGAAGCGGTACATTGCGGATCAGTTCGACGTATGCACTTGCCAGCCGCACGATGAGCCAATTGCTCGACAACCTCGCGATCCCGACAATGACGCCGAGCATCGTGGCCAATACCAGCGCAACGGCGGAGACCCGCAGCGTGTTGGCAAGCCCCACGAGAATGGCACGGGCGTAGGTGTCCGACGGGGAATACTCGATCAGTGACTCGCCGATGGCGAACCCCGCTTCTCTTTCCAGAAATGCAAAACCAGTCGCGATGTTGCGCGTCGCGAGATTATGCAAGGTGTTGGAGACGAGGTAGTACGCGACGAGCGCGGCCAGCCCCACGACGACGAACTGATAGGCAAGTGCCCTGAACGCCGGATTGTTCCAGCTGAACTTGAGCGGAGCGCGGTGGTGTGAACTCATGGGGAGGTCGAGTGCCTGTCGCTCAAGTGTGGGCTATCGAATGGGCCACCCGTACATCAAGCCTCCCTTCGTGTACAAGGCATTCAGGCCGCGATCAAGCTTCATCGGACTCCCAGCGCCCAGGCTGCGGTCGAACATCTCACCGTAGTTGCCAACCTGCTTGATGATGTTGTATGCCCACTTGTCGTCAAGCCCGAGCCCCTTGCCCATGCCAGGAGAGGTGCCGAGGATCCGCTGGATGTTGGGCGGGATGCTGCCCTTTGCGATCTCGTCGACGTTCTTGGACGTCAGGTTGTATTCCTCCGCCTCCAGAAGCGCATTGAGCGACCAGCGCACGACGTTGAACCAGGCTTCATCGCCTTGGCGGACCATCGGTCCGAGAGGCTCCTTGGACAGCGGCTCCGGCAGGATCACATACTTGTCTGTGGTTCCGAAGGCGATACGCGCCAGCGCCAGCTGCGACTTGTCCATCGTGATGCCATCGCAGCGGCCCGCCGCGAACGCGCGCTTGATCTCGTCGACGGTGTCCAGCAGCACCGGTTTGAAGCTTTGCTTGAGACCGCGAAACCAGTCGGTGAGGTTCAGTTCGGTGGTGGTCCCCGGCAGGACGCAGATGGTGGCGCCAGCCAGGTTCTTCGCGCTGCTGACATTGGCATCCTTGGTCACCATGATGCCTTGGCTGTCATAGAAGTTCACGCCAACGCCAATCAGGCCCAGTGTGGTATCGCGCGACATCGTCTGGGTGGTGTTGCGCGTCAGGACGTCGACCTCGCCGGACTGCAGCGCAGTGAAGCGTGCTTGCGTGGTGAGTGGGATGACCTTGAACTTGGTCGCATTGCCGAACATCGCGGCTGCAATCGCACGGCAGGTGTCCACGTCGATGCCCTGCCACTCCCCCTTGCTGTCGGTGAATGCGAATCCGGGGAGGTTCGTCGAGACACCGCACTGCACGAAGCCGCGCTTCTTCACCGTGTCGAATGTTTGGCCGGCATGGCCCATGCCTGAGAGACAAAGGCCCATCAGGGCGGCGGCCGCAAGGCGGACAAGTTTCATGGCGATCTTTCTGTGGAACGGGTTTTTTTCGGCGTGGACGCTGGGCGTAGAGGGCGGGCGGGCGAACGAGGTCCGGGACGTACATGCCGGAGCATGTCCATCGGACTCAAGGCGCAGGGGTCGGGCGAGTGATCTAGGGGCGCGGCCGACCAGCGAGCCGCGGCGCCGAGCCTGCTTCGGCCTGCCGGCACCAATAGTCGAAGGTGCTGTTCACGATCGAAGGCTTCAGCAGATAGTCGTGCGCCTCGCGGGCCAGCGTGTCGTCCACCGGCGTCAAAGGGCCGAAGGCGGCTTGGGCCCGCAGCTGCATCCGTGCGGCACGCTCGAGATATACCGACAGGTAGGTGGCTTCCTGTGTCGTCTTTCCGGCCGTCAGGTAGCCGTGATGCGCCAGGACGATGGCTCGCTTCGATCCCAGCGCCCGCGAGATGATGACGCCTTCATCATCCGCAATGGGCACCCCCGGCCACTCTGCGAGGAACGCGCAATCGTCATGCAGGGGGGTCATGTCCATCTGGGCGATGACCAACGGCTGCCTGGCTGCAGCGAGCGCGGAGGCCCAGGGCGAATGCGTATGGACGATGGACTGAACGTCGGGCCGCGCCTCATACACCCACAGATGGAAACGCGTCGCAGGGTTCGGCATGCCGCTGCCCGTCAGCGTGTTCAGGTCGCCATCGACTTCGATGAAGTCGTCCGGCGTGGCTTCGTCGAAGCCGAGCCCGAACCTGAGCGTCCAGTACGCGCCTGCCCTGTCGGAGCGCGCGCTGATCTGGCCTGCAAGACCCGCTTCCTGCCCCGTCATGGCAAGAATCCGGCAAGCGCAGGCCAGGGTCTCCTTCATGGTCCGGCGAGGTGACACCAGGTGCCTGGCCATGTCCTGGGTGGCACGATCGTCGAAGTAGTCCTTGGACCGCAAGTCTTCAGTCATGTGGTGTGTCTCCGTGTCTTTGTAATGACACAAAGTATCCTGGGCTGCGGCACAGCACACCATGCAGCACAGCTCATAGCAGCTATGAGCTTCGCGCGACGACCTCTCGAATCAACGGACCTGCGCTCACTCCCACTTGAGGGAGCGTTCCACCGACATGTCCGGATCGCTGCAGACTTCGATCAACGCCGGTCCCTCGACGCCCATCGCTTGTTCGACGACGCCTGCGGCATCCCTGGAGTGCTCGATCCTGAATCCGCGGGCGCCGAATGCCTCGGCAAGTTTTGCGAAGCCGGGATTCGCCAGGTCGGTGCCGCTGATGCGATGGGGAAAGTGCCGCTGCTGGTGGGTGCGGATGGTGCCGTATGACCCGTTGTTGGACACCACCACGCGCAGGTTCAGCCTTCTGTCGACCGCGGTGATCAGTTCATTGCCGCTCATGAGAAATCCGCCGTCGCCGACAAAGGCGAGGACTTCTCGCCCCGGATGGCGCAGGCCAGCCGCGACACCCGCGGGAACACCGGTTCCCATGGCTCCGCATGCCGAACCGAGCAGCCGGTTCGCCGGCGTCATCTTGAAGATGCGGTGAACCCAGGCTGCAAAGTTGCCCGAGTCGGTGGTCAAGACTGCATCGTTCCGGGCCAACCGTGCGATTGCCATGATCGTGTGGCCCAGGACGTCGTTTGCCACGACGTTCTCTGGTTGCCAGCCGTGCGCACGGTCGGCCGCTGCGCGCACCCGCTCGAGCCACTGGCTCGACACCGCCCTGGAGCCGCCATGGCGCAATGCGGCACGCACGAAGCCATGCGCCGTCGAGACAATTGGCAGTTCCGTGGCGAAGTGGCGCCCGATCATCGACGGATCGGGATACACGTGAACGAACTTCTGCGGATTGGTGCCTTGCCGCGGAAAGGCAAACCCCAGGGACGACACGTCGCCCATGCGGCTGCCGAGGGCAATGATCAGGTCGGCCTCGCTGAAAAGCGCCGTGTGCGCGGGCGAGGTGAAGAAGCTCAGTTGGCCGATCCAGCGAGGGTCTGTGTTGGAGAACTGGTCCTGGTTCTTGTTGGTGACGGCAACGGGAATGTTCCACCGGCCGACGAGCGCCTGGAGCTCGTTGCGGAAATCATCTGTCCGGCACTCACCACCCACGATCAGGATCGGCCGGCTGGCCTTGGAAATCAGCTCGTGCACGCGCGCGGCATCCTCCAGGGTCGCCTCGGCGCGTGCGACACCGTGAACCCGCGCGGGCTGCCGCTCGACCAGTTCGGTCAGCACGTCTTCGGGCAACTCGACAGCGACCGGTCCCGGCGTTCCCGAGACCGCCGCGGCAAAGGCGCGGGCCATCACTTCGGCGACGCTTGCCGCCTTGTCGATGCGCCCCGACCATTTCAGCAAGCCGGAAAAAGCCTTGCTGGAATCGATTTCCTGAACGGCGCCGCGGCCCAGGTTCGGCGTTTCGACCTGGCCTATCAGTAGGATCAGCGGAACGGCCTCTTCGGCCGCCACGTGAACGCCGATGGCAGCATTGAACGCCCCGGGGCCCCGGCTCGCCATGACGATGCCGGCGCGGCCCGTCAACTTGGCGTCCGCAATCGCGGCCAGCGCCGCGGAGCCTTCGTGGCGGCATGTCACCAGATCGAAATCCTCTCGCGCGTGAAGCGCGTCCAGGAGCGCCAGGAAGCTTTCACCGGGAACGCTGAATGCACGGTCCGCACCATGCGCGACCATGCTGTCGAGGATGGCCTCGGCAACTCTGTACGTCATGAACGTCCTTCTCTTAAGACGCGTTCACGTCGACGATCAGGCGGCCCCGGATCTCGCCCCGCATGAGCCGGGCGGCTGCGTCGATCGCTTGCGGCAGCGCGATCTCGGCCGCAATGTCTTCCAGGATCGAACCATCCAGATCGCGCGCCAGCCGCTCCCACGCCGCGACACGGTCGGCCTTTGGCCGCATCACGCTATCAACGCCGATGAGGCTTACCCCGCGGAGGATGAACGGCGCAACCGACGCAGGCAGGTCGAGCCCCTGCGCCAGGCCGCACGCAGCGACAACGCCGTTGTATCGAAGCTGCGCGCATACATTGGCCAGCGTGTGGCTGCCAACCGAATCCACGGCGGCGGCCCAGCGCTCCTTCTGCAGCGGCTTGCCCGGTTCGCTCAACTCCTTGCGATCGATCACGTCGCTGGCCCCGAGCCGCCGCAGATAATCGGATTCGTCCAGCCGCCCCGTGGACGCGGTGACCGTGTACCCGAGCTTGGCCAAGAGGGCGATCGCAACGCTTCCCACGCCGCCGTTCGCCCCCGTCACGAGCACTGGCCCATCGCCCGCCTTGAGGCCGTGGCGCTCCAGAGCCATCACGCACAGCATGGCGGTGTACCCCGCGGTCCCGATGGCCATGGCATCCCTGGTGCTGAAACGCTTCGGAAGCGGAATCAACCAGTCGCCCTTCACGCGCGCCCGCTGTGCAAGCCCGCCCCAATGCGCTTCGCCAACGCCCCAGCCGTTGAGCACCACCGTGTCGCCCGGCTTGAATTCGCGATGGTCGCTCTGCTCCACCACGCCCGCAAAGTCAATGCCCGGCACCATGGGAAAGCTCCGGACCACAGGGCCCTTTCCGGTGATGGCCAGGCCGTCCTTGTAGTTCAGCGTGCTGAATTCGACGCGGACCGTGACGTCGCCCGCGGGCAGGCGGTTTTCATCGATTTCGGCCAGCGAGGCGCGGTAGCCTTCCGCGTCTTTTTCCACGACGATGCCTTTGAACATGTTTTCGCTCCAGTAATAAATCAGTGATCCGCCGCGTGGCGGGGCGACGTTTGGGCGGGTACACCCAGGCTGGACAGGAATGCCTCGATGAAGGTGACCAGGGGCCGGTCCGACTGCACCAGCCTGGCTCGGAGCACGGCACCCTCCCAGGCGATCCAGAAGAACTCGGCGAGCTGCTCGACATTCAGCGTTGCCGAGATGGTTCCTGCGGACTGAGCCTCTCGCAGGCAGCAAGCCACCCGCTCTTGCCAGCCGACAAGAATGGCGTCGAGGCGTTCGCGAAAATCCAAAGGCAGGGCACCCAGTTCCTGGCTCAGGTTGCCGACAAGGCATCCCCGCGTGAAGCGGTGCTTGCGCATGCCTCGCGATGCATCGGCAATGAAGTCGGCAAGCCGATCGAGCGGTGCACGTTCCTGGTTCAGCAGCCACCGGTCGAGCTTGCGCTTGAAGTAGTCGTCGTACGCCTCCATCACGGCCGCTCCGAACGCGTCCTTGTTCGCGAAGTAGTGATAGAACGAGCCCTTGGGCACGGTCGCCCGCTTCAGCACGGCATCCAGGCCCGTCGAACTGAAGCCCTGCTCGGTGAGCAGCTCCATCCCGCATCGGATCAGTACATCACGCGTTGCCGCATACGCCGGCGAAGGCCGCCTGCCGCGCGCCACGGCCGTTTTGGGTTTTTCTGTCATGCAGCAATTCTAGACCGATCGTCTAGAGATCATCCACTGCTTTCTCGAAGGCATGCGCGCATCCGCCGAAGCCGCACCAACATGCGAACACGCATGCACTTTCATTGGGCGATCTGCACCTCATTGCAGGGGCGACGGATTGAATCTGCAGATTTCTCTAGACTTGATTGCAGGCCCAAGTCTTGCTCGTAAACCCCTACTAGAGTCCTAATTGACACAATGTGTCCTGTAGCAAATACTTCTACCACCTCCTCACTTCTGCAGAAGGAAGCCCCATGAAGCCCCGCTCCATCAAGAAATGGCTTGTCGCCGCCAGCCTCGCCTGCCTGGCCATCACTACCGCGCTGGCCGACGAGCCGTATCCGTCAAAGCCGATCAAGCTCGTTGCGGGTTTCCCGCCAGGGGGCCCCACGGACATCATTGCGCGCGTGATTGCGCAGGGCCTCGGCAAAGAGCTCAACGGCACGGTCATCGTTGACAACCGCGCAGGTGCCGGCGGCGTCATCGGCGCCGATGCCGTCGCCAAGTCGAAGCCGGACGGCTACACCCTGCTCGTCGCGGTGGAGTCCTCGCAGACGCGCGGGCAAGCCCTCAACCCGACGCTTTCCTATGACCAGCTCAAGGACTTTGCCTACGTCAGGAACGTCGCCAAGCAGCGCAATCTCGTCGTCGTGAATCCCGACGTGCCGGTCAACAGCATCAAGGAACTCATTGCCTACGCGAAGGCAAACCCCGGGAAGCTGAATTTCGGCGGCACCTTCGGCGCGACATCGCACATCGGCGGAACGCTGTTCGATGCACGCAACGGCACGCAGCTCACATTCGTGAACTACAAGGGCGGCGCGCAACCCATCACCGATCTCATGGCCGGCGTGGTGCAGGTCGGCTTCTTCACCGAGGCGACAGTCGCCCAGCACATCCGGGCCGGAAAGATCAAGGCCCTTGCGGTCGCCGCGCCGGAGCGCTCGCCCGCGTTCCCGGACCTTCCCACGCTCCAGGAAGCTGGCAGCAAGCCGATCGACCTTTCGCCTTGGTTCGGCATTGCGGCGCCTGCCGGCACGCCGGGTCCCGTCGTCCAGAAGATCGCGGCGGCGCTGGACAAGGTGGTGACGAGCCCCGAGTTCCTGGCGCAGTTGGAGACGCTCGGCGCCGTTCCGGTGAAGGTGTCGACACCCGATCTGTATACCAAGCAGGTGGCCAAGGAG
This sequence comes from Variovorax sp. 01N425, assembly GCF_056399465.1. NCBI lineage: Bacteria > Pseudomonadati > Pseudomonadota > Betaproteobacteria > Burkholderiales > Comamonadaceae > Variovorax > Variovorax sp. 01N425. The sequence continues at coordinate 25,142 of NZ_JBFTRJ010000027.1, forward strand.
ATCGTGTTCTGGAACGATTGGGCGAAAACGATGACGACTCCTTTGGCCCGCTGACCGACTGCCCGGTATTCGATCCGATGAACTTCTACGACCTATACGACGAGAGACTGCCCGCGGCGGAGCGAGCGCTCGTTCAATCCGCCGGCGACTTCTGTCGCGGCGAATTCAGCGCCCACCTCCTGGAGTCGCACACGCAGGGCCGCGCCTACGATGCCTCATGGATCGACAGGTGGGCAAAGGAAGGCTTCCTGGGGCTTCAAACGCCAAGGGAATTCGGCGGCCACGACGCCTCGTTCCTCTGCAAGATTCGCGTGGCGCAGACGATGGCGGAGCATGGTTTTGCCGCCGCCTTTGCCATCAACAACCTGCAGGGCTCCGTGACTCGCGTGGCGCGCTTCGGCTCCGAGAAGCAACGTGCCGAGCTCCTGGCCGCCATGCTGGGCGGGCGAACGCTGTGCGCCCCAGCCATGTCCGAGCCCGACGGCGGCAGCGATCTGGCCGCGCTGAAGACAAAGGCACGGCGCGTGGACGGCGGATGGCTGATCAGCGGCACGAAGTCGTGGATCACCAACGGTTCCATCATCCAATGCGCCAACCTGCTTGCAAGAGTTGAAGACCCAGTCGGCGCGGAGGCCGGCGATATCGCGTCTTTTCTGGTGCCGCTGGTTGACGGGCCGACGCTGCGAAGGGATGAACCCGTGATGCCGGGCGCCCGCTCCTTCCGCCTCGCATCCCTGGTTTTCCAGGATCATTTCGTTCCCGACTGGTGTCTCTTCGACCCACCGGGGCAGGCGTTCAAGTCTTCCATGGCATCGGTCAATGCCGCACGCGTTCATGTCGCGGCAATGTGCGTCGCCGCTGCCAAGGCGGCCTTGGCAGAGACGGTGGGCTACGCGGAATCAAGGCAAGCCTTCGGCAAGCCGCTGCTCAGGCACCAGGGACTCGGGTGGGAGCTCGCGGAGGTCTCGCTGCGCCTGGAGGCGGCCAATGCCCTCGTGCTGCGCGCGGCGATCGCCGTGCAAACAGGAAAGGCGGCTCTGACGCTAGCCGCCCAGGCAAAAAAGTTCGCCGTCGACGTGGCCGTCTGGGCACTCGATCAGTGCCAGCGTGCAATGGGCGCCACCGGCGCGAGCGCCGATCACCGCCTTGCCATGCTGTCGAGCGAAACACGGCTGGCGGCATTCGGCGACGGCACCAACCAGATGCTGCTCGACCGCATCGCCAAGGGCCTGGCCAAAGACTACGGGCCTTCGCCCGCGCAAAAGGAATCTGATCGATGAGAAATGTGGTCGTCAAGGATGCGAGCGCCGCGGTAGCCGGCTTGCGCGACGGAGACACGGTGATGGTCGGCGGATTCGGCGGCGCGGGCGTTCCGCGCGGGATGATCGAGGCGGTGCTGGACCTTAAGGTGCGCGAACTGACCGTCATCTCCAACAACGCAGGCTCCGGTGGCCAGGACCTCTCGCTGTGGTTCGGTGCGCGCATCGTCCGCAAGATCATCTGTTCCTATCCGAGAAGCGCGGACGTGTTCGCCGACCAATACCGGGCCGGCGATGTCGAACTCGAACTGGTCCCGCAGGGCACGCTGGTCGAGCGCATCCGGGCCGGCGGTGCGGGCCTTGGCGGATTCCTCACGCCGACGGGTGTAGGCACCGTGTTCGAGAAGGGCAAGCAGAAGGTCGTGGTCGACGGCCGCGAGTTCCTTCTGGAGAAGCCCTTGCGCGCACAGTTCTCGCTGCTCAAGGGCCGGCAGGCGGACGTGCTCGGCAACCTGAACTACAACAAGACGGCACGAAACCACTCGGTGGTGATGGCCACTGCCGGCGAGGTGGTTGCGGTCGAGGTCGACGAACTCCTGGAGCCCGGCGAGCTCGATCCCGAAGGCGTCATCACCCCCTGCATCTTCGTCGACCGCGTCTTTCTCTCGAGGCCCGCATGAACTCTCTCACCAGACTGGAACTCGCGCGCCTGGTCGCCCACCAGCTTCCCAGGCAAGGGTTCGTCAACCTCGGCATCGGCGCGCCGACGAGCGTGGCGGACTATCTTCCCTCCGATACCTCGGTCATGCTCCATAGCGAGAACGGCATTCTCAACGTCGGGCCCAAACCGGCCGAGGGAGAGGAAGACCTGGACCTGATCAATGCCGGAAAGATGCCCGTCACCCTCGCCCGGGGCGGCTCCTTCTTCGACTCGAGCCTGTCGTTTTCGATGATGCGCGGAGGCCACCTCGACATCGCCATCCTCGGTGCGTTCCAGGTCTCCCAGCACGGCGACCTAGCCAACTGGACCACAGGCGACCTGAACGGTGCACCGCCAGCCATCGGCGGTGCCATCGATCTTGCCGTGGGAGCAAAGCAGATCTGGGTGATGATGGAACACACCACGCGCGACGCCCAGCCGCGCCTGGTCGAGCGTTGCACCTTGCCGCTCACGGCAGTGGGTGTGGTGGCCAAGGTGTTCACGAACCTCGCGATCATCGACGTCACCGCCGATGGATTTGTGGTGCAGGCGCTTTTCGAGGGTGCATCGCTTGAATCCGTGCAGCAGCTCACCGGAGCGCCGCTGAAGCCGGCGCCCACGCTGCGGCGATTCTCTTCGGACGGGGTGCTCGCGCCGTCCCTTTGAGGCCGGGGTTCAGGCTGAGGGGCGACCCGCCCCAGGACCTATGCGGTGGCGGCAATCACGACAAGGGCCGAAGCCGGTTCGTCGGTGAGCGCCGTGAGCTTGTGCGGAATGGTGGAGTCGAACTGCACACAGTCGCCGGGTTCCAGGCGTTCCTTACGAGCCCCGATCTGCATCTCGATGTGGCCGGTCAGAACGAAGAGGATTTCCTCGCCCTCGTGGTGGCTCATGATCCGGCCGCGCTTCTGGATTTTTCCCGGCCGCACGATGAATGCCCGCATCACGCGATCGTTGCGAAGGCCCGCGACCAGCGAGAGATGCGTCGTGGGATCTCCCGCAATGGATCCATTGCCTCGGACGATCGAAACGACGTCTTCCTCCGGCTGTTGTCCGAAGAGCCGGTCCACCGTCACGCCCAGGGCCTTGGCGATATTGAGCGCCGATTCGATCGACGGGGTGGATACGCCCCGCTCGATCTTCGACAAATAGCTGCGCGTGAGCCCTGAGTCTCGAGCCAGATTCTCCAGCGTCAGTCCGCTTTGGACGCGCAGATACTTGAGATGTAGTGCCAAGGCTTTGAATGGGTCTGTGGCAGGCCGATCGGCTGCTTGCAAACCTCTGGAAATTGCTGCGGGGCCCGATTCTGGCACGAGTGTGTCGCCCGCATCCTAGATGTCGAGCACCAGGCGGTGCCCTGCACACCCCGCAACGCAGATGATCACTTCATGGGCGCGCTCCTGGGCGCTCAATACGCGATCGTGATGGATCGGCGGTCCCTCGGTCCAGCGCGTACGGCATGCGCCGCAGATGCCGCCTGCGCATGACACGGAGATATCGGCGTCCACCGCTTCTAACGTGGCCAGGAGTCCCACCTCGGGCCGCACTTCCATCTCGCGACCGCTCTTGCTCAGCACTACGGTGTATGGCTGCGCGTTCAGGGTTGGAGCAAGCTTGGGCGCCGTGAATCGCTCCACATGTTTGCGGCTTTCAGGCCACTCGGCGACAGCGGATTCGAATGCATCGAGCATCCCGGTGGGTCCGCAGCAAAACGCCTTCGCATCCGGGCCAGCGCCCTCCACGATGAATTGGATGTCGGGCGGATCGGCCTCGAGCGTGTTGTACAAGTGGACCCGTCCACCTTTTACCGCCGGCGCCAGCATGTCGATCAGGCTCGGCTCTCCCATGCTGGCCCAGTGCAGCTGGTAGTTCGACTGGCCTTCACGCTCCAGTGCCAGGATGGCAGACACGAACGGCGTCACGCCGATTCCGCCTGCGACAAAGATGTTCATCCCGGTAGGCGAGAGCTCCAACCCGCTTCTGGGCACCGAAACACCGATGACTTCGCCGGCACGAAGCTCGTCGTGTATGTGGCATGACCCGCCGCGCCCTGCTTCCTCGCGCTTGACCGCAACCACATATCTCCTGCAGTCCGCAGGATCGTTGCAGAGCGAATAGGTACGCACGAGCCCACTGGCCAAATGGAGATCGATGTGCGCTCCGGGCCTGAAGGCAGGCAGGCGCCACCCGTCCTGGTCGGCCAATACCAGCCGCTTGACCCCCGGCACAGGCTCATCGATTTCCCGAACGACAGCTTGAAGATGCTTGATCGCCTTCGGCATATCACGACCCGTGGACAGCGTCGCCCACGCGAACGATGCCGCCCTTCAAAATCCGACAGTTGAGCCCCGACCTGTTGATCAATGGATCGAACACGGCCTTGCCGAGAATCTCCTCGATGTGGCGGCACGGCGTGGACAGCCGGGTGGCTTCGAGAAGCGTTTCCCCTACCCAGAACTGGCGGCCGACGAGATGATTGAGCGGCACCCCTTGCACGGTCACGTTTCTGCGATGCTCCTCGGGCAGCATCTGGATTTTTGCATCGCGCGCCAGGGCTTCCAGCGTCTCGTTCTCGAACAGCGTGATCTGCCGACCCTCCTCCGGCTTGTGGGAATAGAAGCCGGACTCCCGGCCGATCATGTACCGGTCTCCCTCGATGCCCTTGCCGGCAATGAGCGTCAACTCATCGAAGGACTCCATGGGAAGGAAGGCCCGAGGCGTGATGTGCAGATGCCGAACGACGCCCGTCCATGCAGGAACGACCTCTCGCTCGTCGAGCCGCTGTTGGTGGGTTGCTGCAGTAAGCATGTAAGACGCTCCTTGATAACGGCGATCCAGCCGGTCTGATGAAGGAACGTCATTATAGGACACTTTGTGTCCTATGGGACTCGTCTGAACGCAGATCGCTGTCCATGCTGATAGGCCACCGCCCTCAGCGAAGCGACCGAAGGCATGTGCATCTGGCCGACAGCTTCTGCAGCAGTTGCTGCATGCCTCCGCATCATTCCGCCATCAGCGTCCCTAGTCTTTGAAAAGACCGATGAAGAGATTCCGCATCCAGTGGTGCGCCGGGTCCGATTCGAAGCGGCGGCTCCAGTGCAGCGACACCGTGAAGGCGCTGCGGGGAAGCTCCGCCGGGAGCACCGCATAGCGCTTCGGCTCGATGAACCTGCGCGCGATCGCCTGCGGCATCACGACAGCAAAATCGGTGCGCGCGATGATCGCCGGCAGTGCCAGGAAATGCGCCGAGTTGAGCACCAGCCTTCCATCGAGCCCGAGTTGCTGCAGGATGCGGAAGGTCTCCGAGTGCGAGCGCACGGCCACGTACTCCAGGCGCCGCAGATCCTGAATGGTCATGCGGGCATCCGCCGCCTTGGTGCTCTTGGCCATCGGATGTCCCGCCCGCACCACCACCGCGTAGCGGTCGCGCAGCAGGTCGACGCGCTCCGTTCCGCTGACCGAGGGCAGAAACCCGAGCGCGAAATGGATGGCTCCGGTTTCGAGGGCATCGGTGATCTCCCCGTGCGGCAGCGGCGTCGTATGCACCCGTATGCCGGGTGCCTGGCGGTGCAAGGCCTCCATCAGTTCCGGCAGCAGCCGGGCCTCCCCGATGTCGTTCATGTGCAGCCGGACGGTCATGCGCGAGCGTGAGGGGTCGAAGGTGTCTTCGTCCCGCAGCACATCCTCGATGGCGGCCACGGCGGGCTGGACGACGCTTGCGAGCCGCTCCGCGCGCAGCGTCGGACGCATGCGGCCGTTGGCACGCACGAACAGCGCATCGCCCAAGGCGAGCCGCAGTCGCGTCAGGCCTTGGCTGGCCGCCGGCTGCGACAGCCCCAGCGCATCGGCGGCGCGGCTCACGCTGCCCAGGCGGTACACCGCCTCGAACAGGCGGAGCAGGTTCATGTCCAGCTTTTCAGTATGCATACTGCTTATTGTGCTCTAGACATTTCATTGTATTGATGAATACCACGCGAACCGCAAAACTGCGGACCTCACCTAGGAGCATTCATGGACCGACGCGTCGAACTTCCCGCGCAAGCACCCGTCCTGGTCGGCAGCCCCCTGACCGTGCGCGACGCCGTTTTCAGGCTGCTGCGCGCATTCGGCATGACCAGCGTGTTCGGCAACCCGGGCTCGACGGAACTGCCGATGTTCATCGACTTCCCGCAAGACTTCCGCTACGTGCTCGGCCTGCAGGAATCTGTGGTCGTGGGCATGGCAGACGGATATGCGCAGGCCACGCACAACGCGGCCTTCGTCAACCTGCACTCCGCCGCCGGCGTCGGCCATGCGATGGGCAACATCTTCACGGCCTTTCGCAACCGCACGCCGCTCGTGATCACGGCCGGCCAGCAGGCGCGGTCAATCCTGCCCTTCGAACCCTTCCTCGGCTCCACGCAGGCGCCCGAGCTGCCGCGACCCTACGTCAAGTGGAGCGTCGAGCCGGCGCGGGCCGAGGACGTTCCGCTGGCGATCGCGCGGGCCTACTACATCGCGATGACGCCGCCGCGCGGCCCGGTGCTGGTTTCGATTCCGTCGGATGACTGGGACGTGCAGACCTTGCCGGTCGATGCACGCGAGGTCAGCCGCCACGTGCGCGCAGCCCCCGACCTTCTCGCGCGCATTGCCGCAGCCCTCGATGGTGCCCGCGCTCCCGCCTTCGTGGTCGGTGCCGCGGTCGATCGCGACGAGGCCTGGAAAGAAGCGGTTGAATTGGCCGAGCGGCACAACGCCCGCGTGTACGTCGCGCCCATGTCGGGCCGATGCAGCTTCCCGGAAGACCACCCGCTGTGGGGAGGCTTCCTGCCGCCGATGCGCGAGCGCATCGTCGAGCGGCTCGCCGGCCACGACCTCGTATTTGCGCTTGGTGCGCCGGCGTTCACCTACCATGTGCCGGGCCAAGGACCGCACCTGCCCGAAGGATGCGAGCTGGTGCAGCTGACGGACGATCCCCAGGTCGCGGCCTGGGCGCCGACAGGAAGCTCCGTGGTCGGCAGCATCCGCCTCGGGTTGCTCGATCTGCTCGAATGCAGCGCGCCGCGCGATCGTCCGGCACCACCTGTCCATGTGCGGCCACCGCGTGTTGCAGAGCCCGGGCCCGGCGAACGCCTGCCGGTGGCGTGGGTCCTGCAGACGCTGGCCGACGTGCGCGCGCGCGACAGCATCCTGGTCGAGGAAGCACCCAGCGCACGGCCCGTGATGCACGGCCACCTGCCGGTCTTCGAGTCGGAAACCTTCTACACCATGTGCAGCGGCGGCCTGGGTTTCGGCCTTCCGGCCGCGGTGGGTGTGGCGCTGGGCAAGCCGGGCGCGCGGGTCATTGCATTGGTGGGCGATGGCTCGGCAATGTATGCCATCCAGGCGCTGTGGAGTGCAGCCCAACTGGCGCTGCCGGTCACGGTGCTGATCCTGAAGAACCGCCGCTATGCCGCGCTCTATGAGTTCGCGCGCATCTTCGGCTACCGGCCTGACGAGCATGTGCCGGGCACCGACCTGCCCGATCTCGATTTCGTTGCGCTGGCTGGCGCGCAAGGCATGAAGGGGCTGCGCGTCGACACGGCGGAGCAGTTGCGTCCGGCCTTGCATCAAGCCCTGCAATCGACCGCACCGATGCTGGTCGAGATCGAAGTGGCCTGACAGTTTTTCGCTTTTTTCAGATCTACAAGGAGACAAGACGATGGGCACGATATCGATGTTGATCAATGGCGAGGACCGCCAGGCTGCGGACGGTGCCACCTTCGAGCGCCGCAATCCGCTCGACGGCACGGTGGCGACCATCGCGCCGGCCGCCACGAAGGCCGACGCCGTGGCAGCGGTTGAAGCCGCCGCAGCCGCGTTTCCGGCCTGGTCCCGCACCGGCCCGGGCGAACGCAGGGCGCTGCTGCTGAAGGCGGCACAGGCCATCGAGGCCAAGGCAGAGGCCCTGACGGATGCCATGGCATCCGAGACTGGTGCTGGCGCCCCGTGGGCCGGATTCAACGTGCACCTGGCGGCCGGCATGCTGCAGGAGGCTGCCGGCATGACGACCCAGATCAGCGGCGAGGTTATCCCCTCCGATGTGCCCGGCAGCCTGGCCATGGGCCTGCGCCGCCCGGCCGGTGTGGTGCTTGGCATCGCGCCATGGAATGCACCGGTGATCCTCGGCGTGCGTGCGATCGCCACGCCGCTCGCTTGCGGCAACACGGTCGTGTTCAAGGGCTCGGAACTCAGCCCTGCGACCCACGGACTGATCGTTGAAGCGTTCAAGGATGCCGGCTTCCCGCCGGGCGTCGTCAACTTCGTGACCAATGCGCCGGCGGATGCGGCCGAAGTGGTCGAAGCAATCATTGCCCATCCAGCATTGCGTCGCGTGAACTTCACAGGCTCCACCCGCGTCGGCAGGCTGATCGCGCAGACCTGCGCGAAGTACCTGAAGCCGGCGGTGCTGGAACTGGGCGGCAAGGCCCCGCTGGTCGTGCTGGACGATGCCGATCTCGATGCCGCCGTCAATGGCGCGGCCTTCGGCGCCTTCGCCAACAGCGGCCAGATCTGCATGAGCACCGAGCGCATCATCGTGGACCGCAAGATCGCAGACGCCTTCGTCGCGAAGCTCGCCGCCAAGGCCACGCAGCTCCCGCTGGGCGATCCGCGCAAGGGGCCGGTGGTGCTGGGTTCGGTGGTCGACGCGAGCACCGTCGAGCGCTGCAACGCGCTGATCGACGACGCGCTTGCAAAGGGTGCGAAGCTCGTGTGCGGCGGCAAGGCCGACAGCACGCTGATGCCCGCGACGCTGCTCGACCACGTCACGCCGCAGATGCGCATCTACCATGAAGAGAGCTTCGGTCCCGTGAAACCGGTGGTGCGTGTCGACGGCGTCGACGAGGCGGTGCGCGTGGCCAATGACAACCCCTACGGACTGTCCGCCGCCGTGTTCGGGCGCGACATCGCGCGTGCTTGGGACGTCGCCAATCGCATCGACTCCGGCATCTGCCACGTGAACGGCCCGACCGTGCACGACGAGGCGCAGATGCCCTTCGGCGGCGTGAAGGACTCGGGCTACGGCCGCTTTGGCGGCAAGGCCGGCATCGACGCGTTCACCGAACTGCGGTGGCTCACGGTGCAGACCACCGAACGCCACTATCCGTTCTGATGAAGCGCAGGAGACAGCCCATGAAATCCCTGCTTGCAACCGCGGCGCTGGCGCTCGGCTTCGGCCCGTGCGGCGTTGCCCACGCCCAGGACTGGCCCAGGCAGCCGATCAAGATCGTCGCCAACTTCGCGCCCGGCGGCGCGGCCGACCAATTGGCCCGCGTGATCAGCGCACCGCTGCACGAAGCCCTGGGCCAGCCGGTGCTCGTGGAAAACAGGGGCGGTGCCGGCGGCAACCTCGGCGGCGATTTCGTCGCCAAGTCGCCGTCCGATGGTTATACGTTTCTGATGAGTTCCGGCGGCATGGTGTCGATCAATCCGCATATCTACGCAAAAATGCCCTTCGATCCGGCGAAGGATCTGGTCCCGGTCGCATCCGTCGCTCGCGTGCCGTTCTACCTGGTGGTCCGCGCCGACAGCCCAGTCAAGGACTTCAAGGGCCTGGTCGCCGACCTGAAGGCGAACCCCGGCAAGCGCTCGTTCGGATCGCCCGGCAACGGGAGCTCGCCTCACCTCGCGGCGGAGATGATGACCGGCCAGACAGGCACCACAGCCATCCACGTGCCCTACCGCGGCGCGGCGCCCGCGCTGACGGACTTGCTGGGCGGCCAGATCGACTTCCTGTTCGATCCCGGCATCAGCATCCAGCACGTCAAGACCGGCAAGCTGCGCATGCTGGCGGTGGCAAGCCTCAAGCGCGCGCCGCAGATGCCCGAGGTACCGACGCTCGATGAACTCGGGCTCAAGGGCCTCGACGCCGATGCGGTGTTCGGCCTCTACGCGCCTGCCGGCACGCGGCCGGCGGTGATCCAGCGGATCAATGCCGAAGTCAACCGCGCGCTGGCATTGCCGGCCGTCAGGACAACCATCGAAACCCTCGGCAACGTGCCGGAGCCGCTCACGCCTGCAGCCTTCGGCGACAAGGGCGCGGCCGACTTCAAGCGGCTGGGCGCCGTGATCCGGGAACGCGGCATTCGCGCCGACTGATGCATGAAGAAGAAAGACAGCCGATGACCGCCACGCTCCGGCCCGATGCCGGCCGCCCTCCCCTCATCGCCACGGACGTGCTGATCGCCGGCGGCGGTCCTTGCGGCCTGATGCTCGCCAACGAGCTCGGCCGCCGCGGCATCCGCTGCCTGCTGGTCGACGCCAAGCCGGGCACGGCCTTCAACCCGCAGGCCAATGCGACGCAGGCCCGCACGATGGAGTACTTCCGCCGGCTCGGCTTCGCGCACGAGATCCGCGCGCTGGGCCTGCCCGCTGACCACCCGACGGACATTGCGTACTTCACGCGCTTCGCCGGCCATGAACTGGCGCGCATCAGCCTGCCCACCGCGGCCGAGGCTGCTGTCAAGGTCAAGACGATGAGCGGGTCCTGGAGCGCCGCCGAGCTGCCGCATCGCGTGTCGCAGAAATTCGTCGAGCAAGCGCTGCGCCGCCATGCGCAGGCCTGGCCTTCCGTCGATGTGCGCTATGGCTGGCGGCTGGAGCGCTTCAGCGACGACGGGGGATCGGTGAGCGCCACGGTGCGGCCGAGCGAAGGAGGTCCGGCGCAGGACGTGGCCGCGAAGTTCCTGATCGGTGCCGATGGCGCGCGCAGTCTGGTCCGGCAACAGCTGGGCATCGAGTGGGGCGGCGTGAGCGGCATCCAGCGCGAGTTCATGGGCGGCAAGATGTTTGCCATCTACCTGCGCGCGCCCCGGTTCCTCGACGTGCTGCGCCACCCCAAGGCCTGGATGTACGTGGCCGTCAACCACGAAAGGCGTGCCTTCATGGCCTCGGTGGATGGCGTGTCCGAATACGCCTTCCATGCGGCGCTGCGCCCCGGCGAAGATGCCGACGGCTGGACCGAGGCCGATGCGCGCCGCGTCTTTGCCGAGGCAGTGGGCGTCGACGTGCCGATCGAGATCCTCTCGATGGGCACCTGGCTCGCCGGGCACGCGCTGGTGGCGCAGCGCTTCCAGCGGGGCCGGGTCTTCATCGCGGGGGATGCGGCCCATCTGTTCACGCCCACCGGCGGACTGGGCTACAACACGGCCGTCGAGGACGCGGTCAACCTGGGCTGGAAGCTCGCGAGCGTGATCCGCGGCCAGGCACCGCTGGCGCTGCTCGACAGCTACGAGACCGAGCGCAGGCCCCTGGCCGAGCGCAACACCGGCTACGCGCGTAAGTTCGCCGACTCTGTGGGGCTCTTCGCGGCAAAACCCGAACTGGAAGAAGCCTCCCAGCGGGGCGATGCCGAGCGGAAACTTGCCGGGCTGCACTTCGATGCGCATGCCCGGCTCGAATTCAATATCCCGGGCGTGACCTTCGGTGGCCGGTACGACGGCTCGCCGATCATCGTTGGCGACGGCGCCGTGCTGCCGCCGGACGAGCCGAATGCCTACACACCCACGGCCAGTCCGGGCGGCCGGCCGCCGCATGCGTGGCTCGACGACGGACGTTCGCTGTTCGATCTTTTCCACACCGAATGGACCCTGCTCGCGCTGGGGCCCGAAGCGCCCACGACCGAGGCCTTCGAAGCCGCGGCCCGGGATCTGGCAATGGACCTGCGCGTCGTCCGGCTGGCGCAGCCGGCCCTGCGCGAACTCTACGAAGCGCCGCTCGCGCTGATCCGCCCGGACCAGATCGTCGCATGGCGCGGTGCGGCCGCGGACGAGGCGGCACATGTGCTGTCTCGCGTCACTTCAAACCCTTCAACAAGCTCCGTCGATGCGACGAGAGGAGACCCGGCATGAAAGTCAGCACCCCGCTTCTTCGTCTCGCCGCCCTTGCGATGGCCCTGGCGGTGCCGCCTTCGGCCTTCGCACAGGCCTGGCCGACCAAGCCGGTCCGCCTGGTGGCGGCATTTCCGCCGGGCACGCCGGGCGACGTGATCGCCAGGCTGATACAGCCCGCGCTCCAGGCCGCCTGGAATCAACCAGTTGTTATCGAGAGCAAGACAGGCGCGGGAGGCAACCTGGCCGCCGGGGAAGTCGCACATGCCAGGGACGGCCACACACTGCTCGTCGGGCCCGACACGATCCTCACCATCAATCCCCATCTGTACAGGAAGCTGGGCTTCGATCTGAGGGCTTCGCTCAAGCCGGTGACCTACTTCGCGAGCTTCAACCAGACCCTGGTCTGCAACCCCGCGGCCGATGTGCCGTCCCTCGCGAAGTTCGTCCAGTTGCCCTCTACGCGGCTGTATGCCTCCGGCGGCGCCGGGACACCCAGCCACATGGCCATGGAGATGCTGCTGACGACGACCGGAACCAAGCTCACCCACGTGCCATACAAAGGTCCCGGCCCGGCAGCGCAGGACGTGATGGGAGGTCATGTGGATTGTGGCTTCATCGTCTCCTCCATCGTCTTGCCGCACGTCTTGAGCGGACGGCTGCGCGCGATCGCCGTCTCCGGCAAAGAACGTTCGGGCCTACTCCCCGAGATTCCGACGATCGCCCAGAGCGGACATCCGGGGTTCGATGCCACCTTCTTCGAGACCCTGATGGCACCGTCCGGCTTGCCGGCTGCCACGGTCGAGAAAATCCAGCGTGACGTGCGTGCCGCGCTCCTGGCGCCGGCCGTGAAGACGCGTCTGGCAGAGATGGACCTGCGTGTCGAGGGCTACAGCACGCAGGAGGCGCAACGGCGCAGCCAGGAGGACTTTGCCAAGTGGGGCACGGTCGCGCAGCGGACCCAACTGCAGCTGGACTGAAGGAGAGCCATCATGCGCAATCTGAACCATCACACCATCACCGACGCCGTGCTCGCGCGGCAGGCGCAGACGGCAGACCCGCGGCTCAAGCGCATCATGGACAGTCTCGTGCAGCACCTGCATGCCTTTGCACGCGAGGTGGAGCTGACCGAAGAGGAGTGGTTCAAGGGCATCGAGTTCCTGACCCGCTGCGGCCACATCACCGACGATAAGCGCCAGGAGTTCATCCTGCTGTCGGACGTGCTGGGCCTGTCGATGCTGACGGTGGCGCAGAACAACGACAAGCCTGCCGGCTGCACTGAGGCGACCGTCTTCGGTCCGTTCCACGTCGAAGGGGCCCCTCACTACGAACTCGGTGCGGACATCTCCAACGGTGCGCGCGGCATCCCGTGCCTTGTGCGCGGCACGGTGCGCGGCATCGGCGGCGAGCCAGTCGCCAACGCCCGCATGGACGTGTGGCAATCGGACGAAGATGGCCTGTACGACGTGCAGCATGCGGACATCGGCCATGCGCAGGCGCGCGGCATCGTGCACGCCGACAGCGAGGGGCGCTACAACTTCCGCTCGATCCTGGCCGTTCCCTATGCCATTCCGCACGATGGCCCGGTGGGCGATTTCCTGAAGGCCACCGGCCGGCATCCGTGGCGTCCCGCGCACCTGCACTTCCTGATCGAGGCCGATGGCTACGAGAAGCTGATCACGCACGTGTTCCGCAGCGACGACCGGTACCTGGATTCGGATGCCGTGTTCGGCGTGCGCCAGTCGCTGATTGCCGATTGGAGGCCGCAGGCCGATGGCTCCTATCTTGTCGAGTACGACTTCGTACTGAACCCCACCAAGCAAGACATCGCGGATGCCTGAGCGTCCTTCTTCAACCGCAATCTGCAAAGGACGCACAATGATCCGGCACATCGTCATGTGGGACGTGCATGGCGGCACGGCCGAGGAGAAGCAACGAAACGTCGAACACCTCCAAAGGTGCTTCCATGGTCTGCGCGGCTGCATTCCTGGCTTGCTCCACTTGGAGGTCGGTGTGGATGCCAGCCAGATCGACTATGCCTGCGACGTCGTGTTGTACAGCGAGTTCGAATCATGGGAAGCATTGGCCGCGTATGCGGTACATCCCGAACATCTGCGGGTACGCGACGAACTCGCTGGCGTCCGCATTGCACGACATCAGGTGGACTACGAAGTCCGGGCCGGCAGGGTCAGGGCTGAGCACGGCACAGCGGGGATCGCATGAGGGATTTCGTCTACAACGGCCAGCCGTCGCGGGTGGTGTTCGGCGCCGGGAGCTTGGCGCATCTCGAACGCGAGATCGAGATTCTCGGGGCACGCCGCGCGCTGGTGCTGTGCACGCCCGAGCAGCAGGGTCAGGCGCAGATGGTTGCCGAGCGACTTGGCGGTCGCGCCGCGGGCATTTTTGCGCGCGCGGTCATGCATGTGCCCATTGAGACCGCGCGTGAGGCCCGAGACGAGGCGCGCCGGCTGGGCGCCGACTGCGCCGTTGCCATCGGAGGCGGCTCGACCACTGGCCTGGGCAAGGCAATTGCTCTGGAATCCGGCCTGCCGATCCTTGCAATTCCCACGACCTACGCAGGGAGCGAGATGACGACCATCTACGGCATCACCGAAGGTGGCTTGAAGAAGACCGGCAAGGACGCGCGTGTGCTGCCCCGCACCGTGATCTACGACCCGGAATTGACGCTGATGCTGCCCGTGGCCATGAGCGTCACGAGCGGCATGAATGCGATTGCGCACGCGGCCGAAGGCCTGTACGCGCGCGACGGCAACCCGGTGATGAGCCTGATGGCCGAGGAAGGCGTTCGCGCGCTGGCCAGGGCGCTGCCGGCCATTCGCCGGCGCAGCAACGACATCGATGCCCGCGCAGACGCGCTGTACGGTGCATGGCTGTGCGGTACGGTCCTTGGCAGCGTGGGCATGGCGCTGCACCACAAGCTGTGCCACACCCTGGGCGGCAGCTTCAACCTGCCTCATGCCGAGGTGCACACGGTGGTGCTGCCTCAGGCCATCGCTTTCAACTCACCGGCAGTGCCTGAAGCCATGTCCCGCATCGAGCGCGCACTCGGGTCGGCAGCGCCGCGCAGCGCCGCGGCCGGCCTTTTCGACCTGGCACGGGACAACGGAGCGCCGGTGGCGCTGCGGGACCTCGGCATGAAGGAGGCTGACCTCGACCGCGCTGCGGATCTGGTCGTGAACAACCCCTACTGGAACCCACGAGAGGTCGGCGTAGCTCAGCGACGCGGAGTCAGGGAACTCCTGCAAAGGGCCTTTGAAGGCACCCCGCCTGAGTAAGCCGACTATCGTGGTCGAGGTCAATTGACTCGCCACACCGGCTACGACCGTTGAGGAAAACGGTCTCGACTAACCGGAACAGGTCACCATCGGAGACTTGACTGTTTTTTCGTCCGTGGCGGGGGAAGTTAGGAGAATCCGAAGAAGCGGCACCGAAGAGCCGCACCCAAGAGGGTGCATGCCTCTGCAAGGCACTACTTTATTGGCAGCTGACGATCTCGCAAATTAAGAAATGTCGCTGGAGCGATCAGCCGATTTTTCATTGGCGATGGCGCGAACAAGCCGAAGCAATGAGGGCTGCAGGATACGTGCCTCGAAATCGCGGCGCGGTATCGCGAGCTGCGCCATGATAAGTCCGTTAACGCAATTCAACACAAACGCATAGTCCAGATCTGGATCACTGGACCCCAGTTTCAGAAAGCTGTCCCGCATCAGACGGGCATGTATCTTTCCCCATTTCACCAGTACGCTACCTAACTCTAAGTCGCGCGATCCCGCGAGCGTAAGTTCGGTGATCGCCATGCCCATCGCATGATCATTGACCATGTACTTGATGTTGTGTTCCGCAAGGACGGTGGCGAAACGATCGGCGTCATCCGCGCACTTCGCAAGTTTAGGTGTGACGAGGGTAATGTTGTTTGCAATTCGACGGCAAACATCTTCGGCGAGTGCGCACATCAGGGCGCTTCGGGAGCCGAAGTAATAGTTGATCGCGCCATGGCTTGCATTGGCTTCGACTGAAACCGCTCGCAAAGTTACAGCATGATGGCCGTCGCGAACCAGTACGCGAAGCGCCGCTGCGATCAAGTCTTTGTGACGCTGACTTCCACGCGCGCTTAGTGGCAAATCGGGTTCAGCAAAGGCGCTCACGGAAGGCTCTTGAAAGTCGTCTGGATCCTCAGCTTAGCAGAAGAGGACTTTCGATCATCGGGCCTCTGGTGGTAGAACCGCGGACAAATCTGGCATGTACTCGAGCTTCTCGCCCATGTCTTCGGATGTGCTTGAGTCCGCATCAGCATCTCGCTCCCGGCTTGCGTAAGCTGGGCTCGCCTGAGTACGACTTCGTGCCGCGCTCGGTGGTCTGGACTGGCAGTCATGCGCCAGCCGCGCAGTTCGGCCTCGCCGAAGCCCCTGAGTTGCTCGTCGCTGAGAGCATGGGCGTCAGTTTCCGACTCTGCGGCACGCAGCCGATGGGCAAACGTCCCGTTTGCTGCTTGACCACTTGCCCGGGAACGCCAGGTCGATGTGCCCCTTTCTCCATCGCCCAAGCGCCGGCGTAGTGCCCGAGCACAAATGCATTTAGGTGTTCACGCGACGGGTCATCTGCGTCGCAGGGCGGCGGAAGCAGCCTTGACTCTGCTGCCGCCTGCATAGCGAGACCGTCTCGCCCAAGGACCATGCGATTGGCTTGCCGGTTACCGTAGAGGTCAGGCGCGGTGAAGCCCTCGCCGTCACAGTGGCAGCGTGCAGTTCCGCCTCGCGAGCCACACAGCACCAAAGATCAACGCTGCACGATGAGATGGAGAGCACGCACGGCTCCCACGAGTCTTGCGCGCTGCTGAGGCCACGGCCCTCCGCACCCCGCGCACTAGGCCGTCGCGTCGGCCCTCGAGCCACCGCGATTCCGGCTACTGAAACTTCGGGATTCGCACCCTCGGCCAGACCTTTTGGGCTCGAGGGCCGGATCAGGGCACCGAGTTGTGGATCAGGTGGAGCCCTGCCTTGATCACCTGCGCGACTGTTCTCGGGTAAGTACTAGTTCCGCCCGCCCCGTCGGCGGCTAGATTAGCCGGACCGAAACTTATCCACTTGGAGTACTTTTCAGATGACACCAACAACCTTCACGCGGAGGCACTTTGCCCGCATCGCGACCTGGGCAGTGGCTGGGTTGGGTGTTTCGGGACAAGCACTCGCGCAAAACCAGAAGCCGGTGCTGAAGGGCCAAGTGGTGAAGATCGCAGTGATCGAACCCTTGTCGGGGCTGATGGGTTCCGTAGGCACAAGCCTGCTGAAGTCCTATCAGTACTTGGCGGAACAATTCAGCGCCTCCAATCCAGCCGGCGTGAAATTCGAGATCGTCGGCTTCGATAACAAATTGAGTCCAACCGAAACCCTCGGCGCGCTGAAGAGTGCGATGGATCAGGATATTCGTTTCATTGCGCAAGGCACCGGCTCGGCGCCGGCGCTGGCGCTGATCAGCGCGATCGAAAAGCACAATCAACGCAATCCAGGGAAAGAAGTCCTTTACCTGAATCATGCCGCGACCGACCCGGAATTGACTGGCAACAACTGCAGCTATTGGCACTTTCGCTTCGAGGCCGACACCGCAATGAAAATGGAGGCGTTGACAAGCTTCATTAAAGACCGGCCATCGGTCAAGAAGGTCTACCTGATCAACCAGAATTATTCCTCCGGCATCCAGATCGCAGAGGCCGCCAAGGCCGGTTTGCGGGCGAAGCGGCCTGACGTCGAAATCGTTGGAGATGACCGCCATCCACTCGCGCAAATACGTGATTTTTCACCCTACATGACAAAAGTTCGCGCTTCCGGGGCGGACACGATCATTACAGGAAGCTGGGGAACAGACCTTTCACTGCTGATCAAGGCCGCAGAAGAAAGTGGCTGGAAAGGCACTTTCTATACCTACTATGCCGTCGTCGCAGGCACCCCAACCGCGCTCCGCCAAGTTGATGACAACCGCGTGTTTCAGGTGGCCTACAGCCACTACAACATGGGCGGTCAAATGAACGTCTGGATGAAAGAATTCCAGAAGCGATTCAACGAAGATTTTTATACACATGGTGTCGCCCTGGTCTTCGAATTGTTGAGCAAATCAATTCAACAGGGGCAATCCACAGACGTAATTCGCGTAGCGGAGCAAATGGAGGGAGCCAAATTCAAAGGCTTCAATGGCATGGTTGAAATGAGAAAATCGGACCACCAGCTCCAGCAGCCTTTGTTCGTCACTGTCTGGACCAGCGTAAGTGCTCAAGTTCCTTACAGTGCTGAAGGCACGGGTAAGACATTTGCTCCTGTTCGGGAGTTCACCGCCGAAGAAGTTTCCAGACCCTCCACATGTCGGATGTCTCGCCCCTGAGCGAGGACGGACTTCGTTAGGCCAAAAAAATTTGGCCACAACTTCTCCACTCGGAGTAAAAATCATGAATCATTATTCCAACACGCTCTTCGATCTTGAAGGATCCACCGCTCTCATTACCGGTGGGTCACGAGGCATCGGGCTCCAAATTGCAGAGGCGCTCGGTAGTGCGGGTGCGCGGCTCATGCTGACCGCAAGAAAGGAGGCCGAACTCGAGGCCGCCGCCGCCCATTTGAAAAGCCTCGGGATCGACGCTTCATGGATTGCGGCCGACTCGAGCGACCCCTCCGAAGTTCAACGCGTTTGCAGCAAAACTTTCGACTCGTTCGGCCACTTGGACATTTTGATCAACAACGCGGGAACCTCTTGGGGTGCCTCGGCTGAGACCCACACGCTTCAAGCATGGGACCGCGTTATGAACCTGAATATCAGGAGCCTTTTTCTTTTTAGCCAACAAGCTGCCGTGGGAAGCATGATCCCGCGCCAGCGGGGTCGCATCATCAATATCGCATCAATTGCCGGGCTCGGCGGGAATCCAGCGCCAATGGAATGCGTCGCCTACAACACCAGCAAAGGAGCGGTTATCACCTTTACCCGTGCACTTGCTGCCGAATGGGGGAAGCATGGGATCAATGTAAATGCGATCTCTCCTGGGCTGTTCCCAAGCAAGATGGCAGATGGGGTGATCGCGGCATTCGGCGAAGAAAGAATTATCAGCACCACGCCTCTTGGAAGGCTGGGCGATCCGGACGACCTCAAAGGCGCTGCGCTGTTGCTGGCCTCTGCAGCCGGAAAACACATGACCGGTCACGCAATTGTTGTCGATGGCGGCACAAGTGCGGTGATCGGCGCTTGAATGCACAAATGCCAATTCGCCAATAAACGAAAGCTTACCCCATGACGTTTGACTACGAACCATCAGAGTTGACGCAGCGTGATGAACTGCTTTATGCATGCCAAGAGTTGAGCCCAATCTTGCAAGCGGCCAACGACACAGTAGAAAAAGAACGACATCTGTCAAATGAACTTGCCGAAAAACTGGCTCAGGCCGGCCTCTATCGGATGTTCATTCCACGTGCATTCGGCGGTTTGGAGGCGGATGTTCATACATTCGTGGCTGTCGTAGAAAAGCTGGCGCAAGCCAATTCTGCGGCGGCATGGTGCACGTTTATCTCGAATACATCGACAATCATCGGGGGCTATCTTCCCGGTCCCGAGGCAAAAATACTATTTGAGAATCCGAACATCAAAATGGCCGGAGTATTCGCGCCGCGCGGGACTGCGGTCCGCACCGTGGTCGATGGAGTACCAGGCTTCCTGGTGAATGGGAGTTGGATGTGGGGCTCAGCTTCGTACAACGCTGATTTCATTACCGGCGGATGCGTGATTTTGGGTGAGGACGGAAAACCCGAAAAGCTCGCGGACGGGACAATGGAAAATCGTTCCATGGTCTTTAGGGCGGAGCAAGTGTCGATAGCCGACACTTGGCACACCCTCGGCCTGCGCGGAACAGGTAGCAATGAATACAGCGTCAAAGATGCATTCGTCCCTGCCGGCCTGTCCGCATCGATACTTACCGACGTACCAATCCCCGGTGCATTGTTCAAGTTTCCGGTGTTTTGCATTCTGGGCGTGGGCATTGCGGCAGTAGCACTCGGCATCGCACGTCATGCCATCGACAGCCTGATCGAACTCGCAACAAAAAAGACGCCTCAAGGCAGTGCCCGTCTTTTGGCCGATCGCGCCTCAACTCAGCAGCATGTCGCAAGGGCGGAAGCCCAGCTTCGCTCCGCTCGCGCCTTCTTGATTGACGCGGTGGACCGGGCATGGTCGGCGTCCACCGACTCGGGCGAGATTTCTGTGGCGCTACGCCGAGATCTTCGACTGGCGACGACCCACGCAAGCGAACAGGCAGTCGAAGTCGTCACTCGGGTGTACTCCTGTGCGGGTGGCAGTTCGATCTTTGACGACTCTCAACTTCAGCGCTGCCTGCGCGATGTCTTGACTGCGTCCCAGCACATGATGGTCAGCGAGTCCACGTACGAGCTCACGGGCCGGCTGTATCTCGGCCTTCCGACGAACGCCGCAATGCTCTGAGGACGCAAATGACAATGCCTGAAGACTGGCTCAGCCGGTTGAAACTGCCGCTCCTGATCGCGCCGATGTTTCTGGTGTCGACCGTCGAGTTGGTAGTGGCTGCATGCCGCAAAGGTGCCATTGGGACCGTTCCCGCGGCGAATGCCAGGACTGTTGAAGTCCTGGACGAGTGGTTTGATCGGATTTCAACCCAGCTCGGATCGGCCGATGCGCCGTGGGGCGTGAACCTGCTGGTGCATAAAAGCTATCAACGGCTCAACCAAGACCTCGAGGTAGTGGCGCGCTATCGGCCACCACTGATCATTACGGCCCTCGGAAGTCCGAAAGAGGTCATCGAATGCGTGCATTCGTATGGCGGACGGGTGTTTGCTGATGTGAACTCGGTGCAACATGCCAGGAAGGCCGTATCGCTTGGAGTCGACGGGCTTGTCCTGGTCGCTGCTGGCGCAGGGGGGCATACCGGGATGATGAGCGCCTTTGCAATGGTTCCCGCCATTCGAGAGTTTTTCGGCGGGACGATAGTCTTGGGTGGGGGAATCATCAATGGGTCGGGCATTCGAGCCGCGGAAACGCTGGGCGCCGACCTTGCCTCGATGGGTACGGCATTCATCGCCTGCCCGGAGTCGATGGCCAGCGACGCATACCGTCAAATGCTGCTGGATTCGGACATCGACGATCTGATCTTGACCAGAGCCGTTTCCGGAGTGCCGGCGTATTGGCTGCGCAAAAGTCTGGCCGCAGTCGGCATCAATGCGGACGAACTCGAATCCGCAGAGCCGGTGCGCAACGGAGACATTGAGCGTTGGACGAAGGTTTGGTCAGCCGGCCATGGTGTGGGATCGCTCAATGCGATTGAGCCAACCGCCGCTTTGATGGACCGACTAACCCGCGAGTACTGGTCCGCCGTTGCAAGCGGATCTCGACTGCAGCATTTCGAGGCCGCATGATGACTAACTCCTCGCCACGCATCCTCGGCATCGGGGGTGGGACAAGACCCGGTTCAAGTGCCGAGCGCTACCTGCAGCTTGCGCTCAGCGCCGCTGAAAAGGCAGGGGCAACCACCAGCTTCCTCGGTGCCAGTTCGCTTCGTTTGCCGCTCTATGAACCTAGCGCCGCGGCAGACGTTGCCGCACAGCAGCTTGTTAAAGAGCTGCGCAGGGCCGACGGAATCATCATCGCTTCGCCCGGATATCACGGCACCGTGTCCGGGTTCATGAAGAACGCGCTTGACTATGCCGAGGAAACCAGAAGCGACAAGCGCCCCTATTTCAGCGAACGAGCGGTCGGGTGCATGGCCGTAGCTGGTGGATGGCAGGCGGCGGTTGGAACGATGGCGTCCTTGAGGGAGATCGTGCATGCGCTGAGAGGATGGCCTACCCCGATGGGCGTCGCCATCAACATCGCTGAAGCTCCGCTCGATTCCGAGGGCATCTGCCAATCGATCTCCGTAGTACAGCAAATTCAACTGATGGCAAGCCAGGTTGTTGAATTCGCGAATCTTTCGACCAGCCGACAACTTTAAACAATCCGAACTCTGGAGATATCCCATGACCAACTTTTCGCAACTATCCAATAACCAATTCATTCTCCGGCAACGGCCCAGTGGGCTGCCAAAAGAAAGCGACTGGCAGCAGGTAAAAACGGCCGTAAAGGCACCGGAAAAAGGAAAGGTACTCGTGGCGGTCACCTTCATTTCCGTGGATCCTGCCATGCGGTCGTGGATGAATGAAGGTAAGTCCTACATGGAGGCAATCGCCATCGGCGATGTCATGCGGGCCGCCGGGGCCGGTCTGGTCTTGCAGTCCGACGATGCGAGATTCAGCGTCGGTGACGCTGTACTGGGAGCTTTTGGTGTCCAGGAGTTCGCGACCATGGACCCCGATGATCTGACGAAGATTGATATCTCCAACGTGCCAGCAACGGCTTATATGGGCGCCCTTGGCACTCCGGGTTTTACGGCGTACTTCGGTCTTCTGGAAATAGGGAAGGTCAGGTTCGGCGAAACGGTCCTGGTGTCCGGCGCCGCAGGTGCCGTGGGCTCGGTTGTTGGGCAAATCGCCAAGATCAAAGGGTGTCGCGTCGTGGGTATTGCGGGGGGCGCAGAAAAATGCGCTCACCTCGTCAACAACCTGGGGTTTGATGCTGCGGTCGACTACAAGCAGCCCGACGCACGTGCTCAGTTGTCAAAAGCATGCCCGGAAGGTGTCGACGTTTACTTCGACAATGTGGGCGGCGAAGTACTCGATCTGGCTCTTGGTCGCATTCGCCGCGGTGCGCGTATTGTGGTTTGTGGGGCTGTCTCGCAATACAACAACGTGGCCCGTGGCAGCGGACCCAAAAACTACATGTCTCTGCTTATGAACAGGGCCAGGATGGAAGGGTTTGTCATTTTCGACTATGAAAAGCGTTATCCCGAGGCACTGCATGCGTTGCGCGGTTGGCTGGCCGCCGGCTGGATCAAGTCTTATGAAGACGTGCTCGAGGGGATCGAGACTTTCCCCACCGCCCTGCAGCGCATGTTTGAGGGTGGAAACACCGGAAAGATGCTCATCAAGCTCCCGGCAACCGCTGGCCTTGCTGCAACTGCGAAGTAGCGGGGGCGATCATGAACAATCGCCCGTGGCTGCCATGGTATCCGCCTCATGTTCCGCACACCATCGAGCCCTTGAAGGAGTACCAGACCCTTGCCGATTTCTTCACTGGCTTGTTTTATCAGTTCAGCGATCGCATTGCCATTCGTCACGAGAGTAGTGAACTCAGCTATTCAAATCTGGATTCATTGAGCCTGGGAATCGCAGCGTATCTGCAGACGCTGGGACTCGAAGCGGGCACAAAAGTAGCGGTCGCTCTTCCCAATTCCCCTCAGTACGTGATAGCGGCAATCGGTGTGATTCGAGCGGGGATGGTACTGGTCAACGTCAATCCCGCCTACACCGCTCGGGAGTTCCTGCTGCAAGTCTCGGACGCTCAAGCCGAGGCGGCCATACTGCTCGAGAGCCAGTTCGATGCAGTGAAGGACGGCCTCCCCCAGACCCAGGTTGACCACTTGATTCTGTGCAATCTGCGCGTTACCTTGGAACCCACACGAGAAAGCCTTCGCGCAGACCGTGCCGGCGCCAACTCAGTCGTCGATATGCCTCAAGCGCTCTCGCTTGGGATGTCCGCGACCTACTCAACGCCCAAGCTGGTTAAGCATGACATCGTGGTTCTGCAATACACCGGCGGGACCACCGGAGTTTCCAAAGGAGCAATGCTCTCACATGAAGGCCTACTGGCCAACACAGCTCAGAACTCCGCCTGGTTCCAGCCCGCATTGGCGGACATACCAGTCCCCGTGTTCGCATGCGCATTGCCGCTATATCACATCGTTTCCTTCATAACACTTCTGGCGAGCATCAAACTGGGCGGAACCATGCTCCTGATTACCGATCCTCGTGATTCGGCAAAGATGCTGGCGAAACTGCGTGAAGCCCCCTTTCACATGCTGCCCGGCATCAACACGCTGTTCAGCAACTTGATGAATGATCCCGAGTTCGACACAGTCGATTGGCAACATCTCAAGGTGACAACGGCTGGCGGAATGGCCACGCAACGTCCCATCGCCGCCCGGTGGCTCGAAAGAACGGGTTGTGCCATCAGCGAGGGATACGGGCTTTCCGAGACATCCGGAACGGTGAGTTGCAACCCGCCTCACGGCAATATTCGCCAAGGGACCGTCGGCCCGCCAGCACCGTCAACGGAAGTGTTGATCCTTGACGAGAAATTTGAAGCCCTCCCATTGGGAAAGATTGGACAAATTGCGGTTCGTGGCCCGCAGTTGTTCAAGGGCTATTGGCAGCGCGACGAGGAAACTGCCCGTTTCATGACAAAGGATGGTTTTTTCCTTACCGGCGATCTCGGCTGCATTGATGAACAAGGCTATCTGTGCATTTCCGGCCGGGAGAAAGAAATGATGCTGGTGAGCGGTTTCAACGTTTATCCCAGCGAGATTGAGGCTGTGGCCATCGAAATGGACCAGGTGCTTGAGTGCGCGGCTGTTGGCGTTCCTGATGAGCTCACTGGAGAAGCCGTAAAACTGGTTGTGGTGCCTCGAAGCGACGCGTTGACCGAAGAATCGATAAGACAACACATGAAGGCAAACCTCACCGCGTATAAGCGCCCGAAGATCATCGAGTTTCGGGAAAAGCTCCCCCGGTCAGCAGTTGGGAAATTGCTGCGCGCTTCGCTGGGTGCCCCGCTGTGACTTTGAAGATAGGCGTGCCCGCCGAGACAATGGCCGGCGAAACCCGCGTGGCCGTAACGCCCGAGACGGTGAAGAAACTGGCCGCTTCCGGGCACACCGTGCGCGTGCAGTCCGGGGCCGGCATTGCAGCCAGCGTCACCGATGCCGCCTACGAGGCCGCCGGTGCCGAGATCGTCAACATGAACGCCGCCTTCGCGGCCGACATGGTGCTCAAGGTGCGCACCCCCAGCGATGCCGAGACCGCGCTCATGAAGCCGGGCACCGTGGTCATCGGCATGCTCAACCCCTTCGATGCGGCCGGCCTGCAGCGCCTGGCCACGGCCGGCCTCACGGCCTTCGCGCTCGAAGCCGCGCCGCGCACCACCCGCGCCCAGAGCATGGACGTGCTCTCCTCGCAGGCCAACATCGCGGGCTACAAGGCCGTGATCATGGCGGCCGACAAGTACCAGCGCTTCTTTCCCATGCTCATGACCGCCGCCGGCACCGTGAAGGCCGCGCGCGTGGTCATCCTGGGCGTGGGCGTGGCCGGCCTGCAGGCCATTGCCACCGCCAAGCGCCTGGGGGCGGTGATCGAGGCCTCCGACGTGCGTCCGAGCGTCAAGGAGCAGATCGAGTCGCTCGGCGGCAAGTTCATCGAGGTGTCCTACGACACCGACGAAGAAAAGGAAGCCGCGGTCGGCGTTGGCGGCTACGCCCGGCCCATGCCCGCGAGCTGGCTCGCGCGCCAGCAGGTCGAGGTGGCCAAGCGCGTGGCGCTGGCCGACATCGTCATCAGCACCGCGCTCATTCCCGGACGCGCCGCGCCCACGCTCATCACCGAGGACATGGTCAAGGCCATGAAGCCCGGCTCGGTGATC
>NZ_JBFTRJ010000028.1:0-49478 GCF_056399465.1 Variovorax sp. 01N425
CTTCGCCAAAAGAAAGTAGCCAAAGAAAAGGCGACCCCACTGTCTGCGACCCTCCGCTTCGCTGCGGGCAACCTGCGGTGCTCGCGTTTCGCGGGGTCTCGCCCAAACTCGCTTCGCTCAAACAAGGGCGAGCCCTGATCCGCGAAACGCTGCGCTCCTCGGCGCATACAGAGGGGAGGGCGAACCACACGGGCCTTTGCTTCGCTCGGCCACCAAGCCACTGCGGCGCGCAGCGCCGCGGTGGTTGGTATTGAGTTGGGCTCTTGGTATTGGGCCGAGCGAAGCGAAGGCCGCCCGCTCCCACCCCTTCTGTATGCGCCGAGGAGCGCAGATGGAGGCGGGATCAGGGCCGCAGCTGTTTGAGCGAAGCGAGTTCTGCGGACCCCCGCCGGAATCGAGCACCGCAGGTTGCCCGTAGCGAAGCGGAGGGACGCAGACAGTAGGGTCGCCTTTCTTTTGCCTACGTTTCTTTGGCGAAGCAAAGAAAAGTAGGTCGCCCGCCGGGGCGAGACCCGGCCCCGGAAAACAACCCCCAAGCAAAACTCAAAGAATCAACCAGCCGTCCGCTCCACCAGATCATCATCAATATGCGGATCAGCCGGCAGCCCCCGCAGCTTGCGCACCGTCCGCCGCATCCAGTGCTCGATGTCGTCCACATAAGTGAACACCGCCGGCACCACCAGCAGGCTCAGCACCGTGGAAGTGATCAACCCGCCGATCACCGCCATCGCCATCGGCGAGCGGAAGCTTGAATCCGCGGTGCCAAGGCCCACCGCAATCGGCAGCATGCCGGCGCCCATGGCCAGCGTGGTCATGATGATGGGCCGCGCGCGCTTGTGGCAGGCGTCGCGCAGCGCGTCCCAGCGGCTCATGCCGTGGTCGCGGCGCGCCACGATGGCGTATTCCACCAGCAGGATCGAGTTCTTGGTGGCAATGCCCATCAGCATGATCAGGCCGATCAGCGACGGCATCGACAGCGCCTTCTGCCCGATCAGGAGGCCCACGAAGGCGCCGCCGAGCGCCAGCGGCAGTGCGCAGAGGATCGTCACCGGATGCAGGAAGTCCTTGAACAGCAGCACCAGCACGATGTAGATGCACAGCACGCCTGTCAGCATCGCAAGGCCGAAGCTGTTGAACAGCTCGGTCATCACCTCGGCGTCGCCCACTTCGGTCACGCGCACGCCGGGCGGCAGCTTCTGGATCGAGGGCAGCGCCGTAACCGCGGTCTTGGCATCGCCCAGGCCCACGCCCGACAGCTCGATCTCGAAGTTGACGTTGCGCGAGCGGTCGTAGCGGTCGATGACGGCGGGGCCGCCTTCCATCGTGAGCGAGGCCACCTGGCTCAGCATGACCGGGCCGCGCGCGCCGGGCACCGAGAGGCGGCCGAGCAGGTCGAGGTTCTGCCGCGCCGAGTCCTCCAGCTTCACCACGATGGGCACCTGCCGCTGCGCGAGGTTGAGCTTGGCCAGCGCCTGGTCGTAGTCGCCCAGCGTGGCCACGCGCAGCGTCTCGGCGATGGCCGAGCTGGTCACGCCCAGGTCGGCGGCGCGCGCGAAGTCGGGGCGCACGGCGATCTCGGGGCGGATCAGGCTTGCGGTGGAAGTGATGTTGCCGAGGCCGGGCACCGTGCGCAGGTCTTTCTCGACTGCGCTGGCGGCGCTGGCCAGCGCGGCGGGGTCTTCACCCGTGAGCGCGAGGATGTATTTTTCGCCCGAGCCGCCCAGGCCCACGGTGCTGCGCACGCCGGGCAGCGTTTCGAGCGCGGCGCGGATCTGGTTCTCGATCACCTGCTTGCGCGGCCGGTCGCCGCGCTCGTCGAGCTTGATGGTGAGCGTGGCCTTGCGCGTCTCGGGCGTGCCGAAGTTGGCGAACGGATCGCCGCCCGCGCTGCCGCCGGCCACGGTGGTGTAGACGCTGCGCACATGGTCGATCTTCATCACGCGGTGGCGCGTTTCCTCCGCGGCCGCGGTGGTCTGCGCAAGCGTGGAGCCGGGCGCGAGCGACAGGTAGATCTGCGTCTGCGAGTTGTCGTCGGGCGGAATGAAGCCGGTCTTCAGCAGCGGAATCATCGCCAGCGAACCGAAGAAGAACAGGGTGGCGAGCACCATCGTCTTGAAGCGGTGGTGCGTGCTCCATTCCACGGCGCGCATGTAGGCCGTGAGCCAGCGCGGCTCCTTTTCGGCGCCCACCACGGGCTTGAGGATGTAGGCCGCCATCATCGGTGTGAGCACCCGCGCCACCACCAGCGAAGCGAACACCGCCAGCGAGGCCGTCCAGCCGAACTGCTTGAAGAACTTGCCGGCCACGCCGCTCATGAAGGCGGTGGGCAGGAACACCGCGATCAGCGTGAAGGTGGTGGCGATCACCGCCAGCCCGATCTCGTCGGCCGCCTCCATGGCCGCCTCGTAGGGCGACTTGCCCATGCGCAGGTGGCGCACGATGTTCTCCACTTCCACGATGGCATCGTCCACCAATATGCCGACCACCAGCGAGAGCGCGAGCAGCGAGATCACGTTGACCGAAAAGCCCAGCAGGTGCATGCCGATGAAGGCCGGTATCACGGACATGGGCAGCGCCACGGCCGAGACGAAAGTGGCGCGCCAGTCGCGCAGGAACAGCCACACCACGATCACGGCCAGGATCGCACCCTCGTACAGCAGGTGCAGCGAGCCTTCGTACTCTTCTTCCACCGGCTCGACGAAATTGAATGCCTCGGTCAGCTCGATGTCGGGGCGCTGCGCGCGCAGCTCGGCCAGCGCCTTCTGGATCGCGCGGCCCACCTCGACCTCGCTCGCGCCGCGGCTGCGCGCCACCTCGAAGCCGACCACCGGCTTGCCGTTGAGCAGCGCCGCGGCGCGCGGCTCGGCGATGGTGTCGCTGATGCGCGCCACCTGGTCGAGCCGGATGCGGCGGCCGTCGGAAAGCGCGATCTGCATGTCGGCCAGCTGGTCGGCCGACTGCACGGTGGCCAGGGTGCGCACCGGCTGCTCGCTGCCGCCCAGGTCGATGCGGCCGCCCGCGCTTTCGGTCTGCACCTGGCGCAGCTGGCGCGAGATGTCGGCCGCCGACGCGCCCAGCGCCTGCAGCTTGGCCGGATCGAGGTCGACGTGCACCTGGCGCGTGACGCCGCCCACGCGGTTCACTGCGCCCACGCCGGGCAGCGCGAGCAGCTTCTTGGTGATGTCGTTGTCCACGAACCAGCTCAGCGCCTCGGCGTCCATGCGCGACGAGGCGATGGTGAAGGCCAGCACCGGCTGCGCCGCGAAGTCGAGCTTGGTGACCACCGGGTCGCGCACGTCGGCCGGCAGGTCGGCGCGCACGCGTTGCACTGCGGAGCGCACGTCGTCCACGGCTTCCTGCACCGGCTTCTCGAGGCGGAACTCGACGATCAGCGTGGCGGCGCCGTCCTGCACCTTGGTGGTGATGTGCTTGAGGCCCTGCACCGTGGCAATGGAGTTCTCGAGCTTGCGCGCGACGTCGGTCTCCAGCTGCGAAGGCGCGGCGCCGGGCAGCGAGGCCGAGACCGTCACGGTCGGCAGGTCGATGTCCGGAAAGTTCTGCACCTTCATGGCGTTGAAGGACAGCAGCCCGCCGAAGGAGAGCAGCACGAACAGCATCACCGCCGGAATCGGGTTGCGGATGGACCAGGCGGAGACGTTCATGGGCGTGCCCTCGTTTCGCCGTTGCCCTGGCCACCCGCGGCAGCCGAGGCCGGCGCTGCGGCGGGCCGGGCGCCTGCGGCTGCCGGCGCCGGCGGCGCCACCACGCGTACCAGGTCGCCGTCGTTCAAAAAGCCTGCGCCCTGCACCACGATCTGCGCGCCCTCGGGCAGCGCGCTGGTGATCTCCACGCGCTCGCCGACGCGGCGGCCGGTCTGCACCTTCAACTGCACCACGCGGTTGTCGGGCTGCAGCACGAAGACGTTGTTGAAGCCGTCGCGCGGAACGATGGAGCTCTGCGGCACGGTGGGTGCGGAGCTGCGCCCCAGTTCGAATTCGCCGCGCGCGAACATGCCGGCCTTGATGCCGGTGTTCTGCTGCACGTTCGGCAGGTCGACATAGACCAGCGCCGCGCGGGTCTGCGGATCGACCGTGGGCGCGATGCTGCGCACCTTGCCGCGCACCTGCGCGCCGCTCGCGCTCACCACGAAGGCGGTGGTGCCCACGGCAATGCGGCTGAGCTCGGCCGAGGTGACTTCGGCGCGCCATTCGAGCCGGCCCTGGCGGATCAGGCGGAACAGCTCGGTGCCGGCGGCCACCACGCTGCCGACCGTGGCGGTGCGAGAGGAGATCACGCCGTCGTCGGGCGCCAGCACCTGCGTGTTGCGGCCGCGCACTTCCTGCGCCGCGAGCACGGCTTCGGCGGCCTCGACGCGCGCCTTGGCGGTCTGCTCGGCCGTCTGGTACTGGTTGATCTGCTGCTGGCTCAGTGCGCCGGTGGCCTGCAGCGTGCGGGCGCGCGCCGCGTTGCCCGCGGCATCGGCCGCGGTGGCCCTGGCCTCGGCGAGCGAGGCGCGCGATTGCGCAATGTCCGCGCGCACCGTCTCGGGCGAGAACACGGCCAGCAGCTGGCCCTTCTTGACCACGTCGCCCACGTTCACGCGCACCTCGGCAAGCCGGAGGCCGCTGGACTCGGAGCCCACGCTGGCCTCCTGCCAGGCCGCCACGTTGCCGTTGGCCGCGAGCGTGAGGGTCAGCTCGGTGGCTTCGGGTTTGGCCACGGTCACGGTCAGCGTCGGCCGGGAGGCGGGCGTGGCGGCCTTGCCCTTGGCGGCGGCGGCCGGCGTGCCGGCTTCGTTCGCGGGCTTGCGGGTCAGCCACACGGCCGCGGCGATGATGACGACCAGCGCCAGCAGCGCGATGGCAAGGGTGGAGCGTTTGATTCTTTTCATGGCGACGTCGCGACCTTGGCGGCCGGGTTGGAAGTCATTGAGGGCGATTCGGGGCGGGTCCAGCCGCCGCCCATGGAGCGGTACAGCGCCACCCAGGCTTCGGTGCGCTCGCGCTGCAGCGAGACGCGCGCGGTCTGCGCGGCAAAGAGCGTACGGCGTGAATCCTCGAGCTCGAACAGGCTGGCCAGGCCGCTTTGGTAGCGCGCCTGGGTGGCGTCGAACGAGGCCTGGTAGTTCTTCACCGCCGCATCGGCATCGGCTGCGCGCGCATCGGTGGCCTCGAGGTTGACCAGCGCTTCCTCCACCTCGCGCACCGCCTGCCGCACGTTCGCGCGGTAGAGCGACACGGCCTCGGTGTAGCGCGCCTTGGCCGCGTCGCTGTTGGCCGCACGGGCACCGCCGTCGAGCAGCGGCACGGTGAGCGACACCGGTCCGATCGTCCAGGTGTCGAGCGACTCGCGGAAGCCGCTGGTGCGGATCTGCATGCGGCCGATCGAACCCGAGATGCTGAGCCTGGGATAGCGCTCGGCCTCGGCGGAGCCCACGTCGGCGCTGGCCGACGCCACGCCGAGTTCGGCTGCGTACACGTCGGGCCGCTGCGAGATCGCCTCGGCCGGCACGCTGGCGATGCTGCCAACCGCGGGCAGCGTGCGCTGCGCGGGCGAGGCGGCGAGCTTGCGTTCAAGCGTGGGTTCGTCGATGCCGCTGAGCGCCACCAGCGCCTTGCGCTGCACCGCGCACACCGCGCGCTGCTGGGTCAGGCGGCCCGAGGCGTCCGAGGCGCTGGCGCGTGCGAGCGCGGCATCGGCCGGCGCGGTGAAACCGGCGCGCGCCGACAGGTCGGTGAGGCGTGCGGTTTCGCCGCGCGACTTGGCGTCGGACTCGGACACGCGCAGCTGCTGCTGGCAGGCACGTTCGGCGAAGTACGCGTTGGCCGTTTCGGCCGCGACGGCCACGCGGGCCTCGTGCCACTTGGCGGTGGCGCTGCTCAGCTTCTGCTCGGCCGAATCGCGGTCGGCACGCAGGCGGCCGAACAGGTCGATTTCCCATTTGGACTGCAGGCCGGCCTGTAGCGTGGTCAGCGGCGCGATGGCAGCCGTGCTGCTGCTGGACGAGGAAGCCGCGCCCCCCGAGCCGAAGGAGGAGCCCGAGACGCCGCGGCTGGCTGATGCCGTAGCGTCCAGGTTGGGCAGCAGCGCCGCGCCGGCCTGCACGCGCGTCGAACGCGCCTCGGCCACGCGCGCCGCGGCGCTGGCGAGATTGGGGCTTGCGGCCTCGGCCGCGGCAATCAGCTCGACCAGCAGCGGATCGTCCAGCTGGCGCCACCAGTCGGCCAACGATGCCAGCGAACCGCCGTGCGGCAGCGGTGCATGCCATTGGGCCGGGAAGGGCGCCTCGACCGCGGCCGGCGGACGCGTCAGGCCGCAGCCCGCAAGGCCGAGACCCAGGCCCAGCGCCAGGCCAAGGGCGGCAATCGATCGGAGTCGTCTCATGTCTTCTTTCTCCCGGAACGGGCGGGCGCGGCCGCGGGCTTGGCGGCGGTTTGGCGGCGCAGGGCTTCGGCCTCGACCAGTGCAACGGCATAGCCCGTGAGGCGCTGCGCCCAGGTGTCCACGCTGCGCGGCGTGTTCAGCAGGGAGGGGCGTATCGCCTCGACGAGGTCCTGGCTCACGAAAAGCTGCATCGCCAGGCCCGTGATGGCAAAGCTCAGGCGGTGCACGTCGTCGTCGGGCCGCGCGAGGCCCAGGCGCCGGCACAGGATGCGCGCAATGGCATTGTGCGGACCCTTGATGTCGCGCTCCATCTCCTCGGCCCACTGGCTGGTCGGCTCGAGCATTTCGCGCAGGTGCAGCTGGATGCACTGGCGCACGATCTCTCCCTGCTTGAGCGGCTCGATCATGCGCGTGAAGAAGATCTGCAGCGCCTCTTCCAGCGGCAGCTCGGGCGCGGCATAGAGCGAGATGAAATCGCCCGCATTGCCGCCCATCGGCTCGCCGAAGGTGGCGGCATACAGCCCGGCCTTGTCGCCGAAGTAGTAGCTGATGGCCGAGATGTTCACGCCCGCGGCGCGCGCGATCTCGCGGGTCGAGGTCTTGGCGAAGCCATTGGCGGCGAACAGCGCGAGGGCGGCGTAGAGCAGGCGCTGGCGTGCTTCGACGCCGTCGCTGCGCGGTGCGCGGGCGGAAAGTGCTTGCAGGGCGGAGGCGCTCATGCCGGCGATTAGACCATGCAGCAAATCAAACGTTTGATTTACTTATGGCGGGATGAGGGCTTTCTTCGCATGGGCGGCGAATGTGCTTTTGACGCATTTCCGCCGGCCGCATCGATGCCGCCGCAAGCGGCCCCGGCGAGCGGCCGAATGAGGCGCGCTACGATCCGCCCATGTCCGCCGTTCCGCCCGCCGCCGCATCGCCCGCCCTGCCTCTGGATGCCGAAGGCATCCTTGCGCTGGCCGCGCGCTCGATGTTCCATCTGTTCTCGAGCATCAGCCAGGGCATGTTCCTGGTGGACCGCAGCGGGCGCATCGTGTGGGTCAACGAAGGCTATCGCCGCTTCCTGCCGGCGCTGGGCTTTTCCTCGATCGACCAGTTCCTCGGACACATGGTCGAGGACGTCATTCCCAACACGCAGATGCGGCGCGTGCTCGAGACCGGCGAGCCGATCCTGGTCGACCTGCTCGACAACAAGGCGGGCACCTTCGTGGTCAGCCGCATCCCGCTGCGCGCCGAAAGCGACGGGCGCGCGGGGCGGGCGGGAGAAGTCATCGGCGCCATCGGCATCGTGCTGTTCGACCAGCCCGAGACCACGCTGCAGCCGCTCATCAGCAAGTTCGCGCTGCTGCAGCGCGACCTCGACGACGCGCGGCGCGAGCTCGCCACCCAGCGCAACAACCCGCTCTACCAGCACGCCGCCGACGGGCAGCGCCGCTCCAAGTACACCTTTGCCAGCTTCATCGGCAGCAGCCCGGCCGCGGTGGAGGTCAAGCGCCATGCGCGGCGCGCCGCGCAGTCCGCGAGCCCGGTGCTGCTGCTGGGCGAAACGGGCACCGGCAAGGAACTGCTCGCACATGCCATCCATGCGGCCTCGGCGCGGGCCAAGGGGCAGTTCGTCAGCGTCAACATCGCGGCCGTGCCGGACACCTTGCTGGAGGCCGAGTTCTTCGGCTTCGCGCCGGGTGCCTTCACCGGCGCCGACAGGCGAGGGCGCGAGGGCAAGTTCAAGCTGGCCGACGGCGGCAGCCTGTTCCTCGACGAGATCGGCGACATGCCGCTCGGCCTGCAGGCCAAGCTGCTGCGCGCATTGCAGGAGGGCGAGATCGAGCCGCTCGGCTCCAACAAGCTGGTGCCCTTCGATGCGCGCGTGATCGCCGCCACCTCGCGCGACCTGCCCGAGCTGGTGCGCCGCGGCCAGTTCCGCGAAGACCTGTACTACCGCCTCAACGTGCTGCCCTTGCGCGTGCCGCCGCTGCGCGAGCGGCGCAGCGACATTCCGGCGCTGGTCGAAGCGCTGGGCGAAGACATGGCGCTGCGCAGCGGCGAAGCGCCGCCCGAGCTCACGCCCGATGCGCTCGCGCTGCTGGCCGGCCAGCACTGGCGCGGCAACATCCGCGAGCTGCGCAACGTGCTGGAGCAGGTCACGATGCGCAGCGACTCGCAGCGCATCGACGCCGCGCAGCTCGAGCGCATCCTGCGCGAAGCCGGGCTGGAGCAGATCGAATTGCCCGCCACGCTGCAGAGCGCGCACGACGCCGACGAAGAGGCGCTGCTGCTGCGGCCGCTCGCGCAGCAGGTGGCCGAGCTGGAGCGCAAGGCGATTGCCGCGGCGCTCACGGCCACCGGCGGCAACAAGCTGGCCACGTCGAGGCTGCTCGGCATTTCGCGCGCCACGCTCTACGAGCGCATGACGAACCAGGAGCGGCCGGCGTGAAGCCGCCGAGCCTCGCGCGCCGCATCGGCCCGGAGCGAGCGAACCCGTGAGCGTGCGTGCCCTGCGTTCCACCTTCGGCCCCAACTGCCATTGGTGCGGCCTGGCCATGGACTTCGACGAGCCGCACGGCAGGCCCGAGTCCGCGACCATCGAGCACCTGGTCGATTCGACGCTCGGCGGCGTGCGATCGCAGAAGCACCGCCGGCTCGCGCATGCCGCCTGCAACCATGCGCGCAACGAGTTCCGCATGCAGGCCGAACGCCAGTTCCAGAGCTGGATCGCGGCGCGCCAGGCCTCCGAGAAAACCCTGACCGATAAATAGACAGTTGATTGAAATTCATACACTCCAAGTGTTCTGAATTCAGTCGAAAGGCGCATCTTCCCAATGAAGAAGCGTTTGGTATCAAGGGGTTAGCAGATGGCACGAAGTGTGCAATATTCAGTCACCTATTTCAGGAGACACAGAATGAACCGTCGCCACCTCGTCGCCCTGGCTGCACTCGCCGCCGGCGCCGCCGCAGCCCCCGCCTGGGCCCAGTCCAACGAAATCCGCATCGCCCACATCTACAGCAAGACCGGTCCGCTCGAGGCCTACGGCAAGCAGACCCAGACCGGCCTGATGATGGGCCTGGACTACGCCACCGGCGGCACGATGATGGTCAACGGCAAGAAGCTCGTGGTCATCGAGAAGGACGACCAGGGCAAGCCCGACCTGGGCAAGTCGCTGCTCGCCGCCGCGTACTCCGACGACAAGGCCGCGCTGGCCGTGGGCCCCACGGCTTCGGGCGTGGCGCTGGCCATGCTGCCGGTGGCCGAGGAATACAAGAAGATCCTGGTCGTGGAGCCCGCGGTGGCCGACTCGATCACCGGCGACAAGTGGAACAAGTACATCTTCCGCACCGGACGCAATTCGAGCCAGGACGCGATCAGCAACGCGGTGGCCGCCGACGCGAGCGACATCTCCATGGTCATGCTGGCGCAGGACTGGGCCTTTGGCCGCGATGGCGTGAAGGCATTCAAGGACGCGCTGAAGAAGACCAAGATCGTCCACGAGGAATATCTGCCGCCAGCCACAACCGACTTCACCGCGGGCATTCAGCGCATGGTCGATGCGCTGAAGGACAAGCCCGGCCGCAAGGTGATCGCCGTGGTGTGGGCGGGCGCCACCACCCCTTTCAACGCGCTGGCCGATGCCGAGCTGAAGAAGCGCTACAACATCGACGTGGCCACGGGCGGCAATATTCTGCCCGCCATGACTGCGTACAAGCGTTTCCCGGGCATGGAAGGCGCTACGTACTACTACTTCGGCATCCCGAAGAACCCCGTCAACGAGGCGCTGGTGGCCGCGCACTACAAGCAGTTCAAGGCACCGCCGGACTTCTTCACGGCCGGCGGCTTCTCGGCCGCAATGGCGGTGGTCACAGCGCTCAAGAAGACGGGCGGCGACACCGGCACCAACAAGCTCATCGGCGCCATGGAAGGCATGAGCTTCGACACGCCCAAGGGCAAGATGACCTTCCGCAAGGAAGACCACCAGGCGATGCAGTCGATGTACCACTTCAAGATCAAGGCCGACCCGGCCTTCGCCTGGGGCGTGCCGGAGCTCGTGCGCGAGATCAAGCCTGAAGAGATGGACATTCCCATCAAGAACAAGAGGTAGGGCTCGCCCTTTCAATTCGTGCGAATTCGCCCCGGCATGGCCGCCGGGCGAAGCGCCAGCCTGCGCGCCCAGCGGCCGATTCGTCAGCAATCCAGCAAGCGTTCGATAGACCTGCAACAGAAGGAGACAGCGATGGCAGCGATGCGATGGAAAAACTGGAAGGGATGGGCCGCGGCTGCGGCGATCACGATGGCGGCAGGGCAGGCCGCGACGGCGGCGGTGCCATTGCCGTCGCTCGGCGCCAACCCGGCGGAGGTGAGCGTGTCCGGCCTGTCGGCGGGCGGCTTCATGGCCGTGCAATTGCACGTGGCCTATTCGGCCACCTTCAAGCGCGGTGCCGGCGTGGTGGCCGGCGGGCCGTACTACTGCGCAGAGGGCTCGGTGCTCAACGCCACCGGCCGCTGCATGGCGCACGGCAGCAGCATTCCGGTGTCGACACTGGTCAGCACCACCAACAGCTGGGCCGCCAGTGGCGCGATCGACCCGGTGTCGAACATGGCGAGCTCGAAGGTGTACCTGTTCTCGGGCACTTCGGACAACACCGTCAAGACCGCGGTGATGGACGACCTCAAGACCTACTACCAGAGCTTCGTGCCCGCGGCCAACACGGTCTACAGGAACAACATCGGCGCCGGCCACGCGATGGTCACCGACGACTACGGCGGCGCCTGCGGCACCACCGCCGCGCCCTACATCAACAACTGCGGCTTCGACCTGGCGGGCGAGATCCTCACGCAGCTCTACGGTCCGCTGAACCCGCGCAACAACGGCAC
Source organism: Variovorax sp. 01N425 (assembly GCF_056399465.1). NCBI lineage: Bacteria > Pseudomonadati > Pseudomonadota > Betaproteobacteria > Burkholderiales > Comamonadaceae > Variovorax > Variovorax sp. 01N425. The sequence goes on from NZ_JBFTRJ010000028.1 coordinate 11,252, forward strand.
GCTGGGCGGCAGCTTCACCGAGTTCAACCAGTCGGAATTCATCACCGGCCACGGCGTGGCGGCCACCGGCTGGATCTACGTGCCGCAGGCCTGCACCACCGCGTCATGCCGCGTGCACCTGGTGCTGCATGGCTGCAAGCAGAACTACACCGACGTGGGCGACCAGTACGTGAAGAAGACCGGCTACAACCGCTGGGCCGACACCAACAACATCGTGCTGATCTACCCGCAGACCAGCACCGGCGCCACCAACAGCTGCTGGGACTGGTGGGGCTACGACAACGCGAACTACGCAAAGAAGTCGGGCCCGCAGATGGCGGCGCTCAAGGCCATGGTCGACCGCGTGACCGGCTCCGGCGGCGGCTCGTCGCTGCCCGCGCCCACCGGCGTGGGCACCTCGGGCGCGACCAGCAGCAGCATGGTGATCGGCTGGGCCGGCGTCACGGGTGCGAGCGGCTACAACGTCTACCGCGGCGGCAGCAAGGTCAACGCGGCGCCGGTGGCCGGCACCAACTACACCGACACCGGCCTGGCCCCGTCCACCACCTACAGCTGGACCGTGGCGGCGCTGGACGCCGGCAATGCGCAAGGCGCGATGTCGGCCGCGGCCACGGGCACCACGCTCGCTGGCAGCGGTGGCGGCGGAACCTGCTACACCGCCAGCAACTACGCGCACACCGTGGCGGGCCGCGCCTACGCGCTGTGGGGCCTTACCTATGCCTATGGCTCGGGCCAGTCGATGGGCCTGTGGAACGTCTACGTGACCACCACGCTCAAGCAGACCGGGCCCAACTACTACGTGATCGGCACCTGCTGAGGCCGATCCGCACTACCTTTCTTATTTGCCATGACCCACGATGCTTGAGACCAAAGACCTGACCATCCGCTTCGGCGGGCACGTGGCCGTCAACGGCGTGAGCTGCGCCTTCGCGCCGGGCACGCTGACGGCCATCGTCGGCCCCAACGGCGCGGGCAAGACCACCTACTTCAACCTGATCTCGGGCCAGCTCAAGGCGAGCGCGGGCACGGTGTCGCTCGACGGGCAGCTGCTGTCGGGCCTGTCGCCGTCAGCGCGCACGCACGCGGGGCTGGGGCGGGCCTTCCAGCTCACCAACCTGTTCCCGAACCTCACGGTGCTGGAGAACGTGCGCCTCGCGGTGCAGGCCACGCGGGAGGGCGCGCACCGGCGCGGCCTCAACCTCTGGAGCATCTGGAGCGACCACAAGGCACTGACCGAGCGCGCCGACCAGATCCTCGCGGACGTGGCGCTGAAGTCGCGCGAGCACGCGACGGTGGCGAGCCTGCCGCACGGCGACCAGCGCAAGCTCGAGGTGGCGCTGCTGATGGCGCTCGAACCCAAGGTCTTCATGTTCGACGAGCCCACGGCCGGCATGAACGCGGCCGAGGCGCCGGTCATCCTGGACCTGATCCGCAGGCTCAAGCAGGACAAGACCAAGACCATTCTCCTGGTCGAACACAAGATGGACGTGGTGCGCGAACTCGCGGACCGCATCATCGTGCTGCACAACGGCACGCTGGTGGCGGATGGCGAACCGGCGGAGGTGATTGCCTCGCCGGTGGTGCAGGAAGCCTACCTGGGCATTGCGAAGGAGGCTGCGGCATGAAGACAGCCCTGACGAATTTCTCCCTCCCCTCCCGGGGGAGGGCAGGGGTGGGGGCTCGCGGCCCTGACACCGCCGCCGCCTTCCAAGCGCCGCTCGCCCCCATCCCAACCTTCCCCCGGAAGGGGAAGGAGCAAGACCGATGAGCACTCAGAACCTGCTGACCCTCGAAGGCGTGCACACGCACATCGGGGCGTACCACATCCTCCACGGCGTCGACCTGGCGGTGCCGCGCGGCCAGCTCACCATGCTGCTGGGCCGCAACGGCGCGGGCAAGACGACCACGCTTCGGACCATCATGGGCCTGTGGCATGCGTCAGAGGGCCGGGTGCGCTTTGGCGACAAGGACATCGCTGCGATGCACACGCCGCAGATCGCCGAACTCGGCATTGCCTACGTGCCCGAGAACATGGGCATCTTCTCCGACCTCACGGTGAAGGAGAACATGCTGCTGGCCGCGCGCGGGGCCAAGAACGCGGCGCAGATCGACGACACGCGCCTCAAGTGGATCTTCAAGCTCTTTCCCGCGGTGGAGAAGTTCTGGAACCATCCGGCCGGCAAGCTCTCGGGCGGGCAGAAGCAGATGCTCGCGGTGTCGCGCGCGATCGTCGAGCCGCGCGAGCTGCTGCTGATCGACGAGCCCAGCAAGGGCCTGGCGCCCGTGATGATCAACAACATGATCGACGCCTTCGCCGAGCTCAAGGCCAGCGGCGTGACGATCCTGCTGGTGGAGCAGAACATCAACTTCGCCCAGCGCCTGGGCGACAACGTCGCGGTGATGGACAACGGCCGCGTGGTGCACAGCGGCTCGATGGCGGCGTTTTCCGCGGACGCGCAATTGCAGCAATCTTTATTGGGTCTCGCGCTATGACGTATTCGATGTCTTGTCCCCTCTCCCGCTTGCGGGAGAGGGCCAGGGTGAGGGCAGGCGGCCTGCGCAAAGGCCATGCCCTCACATCGGTGCTGCTGGCCCTCACCCCAACCCTCTCCCGGAGGGAGAGGGAGCAAGAAAGGAAAGCGCAGAAATGAAAGCACTCGACTTCGACTGGAAGCCGCTGCTTCTCGCCCCGATCCTCGCGCTGGCCGCGCTGCCGCTCACGGGCTCGTTCTCGACCTGGCTCACGCTCACGGTCGCGGGGCTGGCGATGGGCATGATCATCTTCATCATCGCCTCGGGCCTCACGCTGGTGTTCGGGCTGATGGACGTGCTCAACTTCGGCCACGGCGTGTTCATTGCGCTCGGCGCCTTCGTGGCCAGCAGCGTGCTCGGCCTGATGGGCGACTGGACCGGTTCGGGCGAGCTGTGGCGCAACCTCGTTGCCGTGTTCCCCGCGATGCTGGTCGCCATGGTGGTGGCCAGCGCGGTCGGCCTTGCGTTCGAGCGCTTCATCGTGCGGCCGGTGTACGGCCAGCACCTGAAGCAGATCCTCATCACCATGGGCGGCATGATCATCGGCGAGGAGCTCATCAAGGTGATCTGGGGCCCGGCGCAAATCCCGCTGCCGCTGCCCGAGGCGCTGCGCGGCTCGCTGTTCGTGGCGGACGCGGCCATCAGCAAGTACCGGCTGCTCGCGGTGGCGGTGGGCGTGGTGGTGTTCGGGCTGCTCGCATGGACGCTCGCGCGCACCAAGATCGGCCTCCTGATCCGCGCCGGCGTGCAGGACCGCGAGATGGTCGAGTCGCTGGGCTACCGCATCGGCCGGCTGTTCGTCGGCGTATTCGTGGTGGGCAGTGCGCTGGCGGGCCTGGGCGGCGTGATGTGGGGGCTGTTCCAGCAGAACCTGGTGCCGCAGATGGGCGCGCAGGTCAACGTGCTGATCTTCATCGTGATCATCATCGGCGGGCTCGGCTCGACGGGCGGCGCGCTCATTGGCGCGCTGCTGGTGGGGCTCATGACCAACTACATCGGCTTCCTGCTGCCCACGCTCACGCAGTTCGCGAGCATCCTGCTGATGGTGGCGGTGCTGCTGTGGCGCCCGCAGGGCGTGTACCCGGTGGCGAATCGTTGAGAAAGAAGAAGCTGCCATGTTCCTGAAACGACTTCTCTCCAACGACATGCCCCGAAGCCGCCTGCTGGCGCTGCTGCTGGTGGCGCTGTTCATCGCGCTGGCGTTGGCGCCGTTCATCTTCCCGGGCGTGAAGGCGCTCAGCGTGGCGGCCAAGGTCCTGGTGTTCGTGGTGCTGGTCGCGAGCTTCGACCTGCTCCTGGGCTACACCGGCATCGTGAGCTTCGCGCACACCATGTTCTTCGGCATCGGCGCCTATGGCATTGCCATCTCGGCGTCGCGGCTCGGGCCCAATTGGGGCGCGGTGCTGCTCGGGCTCGCGGCATCGCTCGCGGTCTCGCTGGTGCTCTCGTTCGCCATCGGGCTGTTCTCGCTCAGGGTGCGCGCGATCTTCTTCGCGATGATCACGCTGGCGGTGGCCTCGGCCTTCCAGACGCTGGCCTCGCAGCTGTCGGACTTCACCGGCGGCGAGGACGGCCTGACCTTCAAGCTGCCCGAGCTGATCTCGCCGAGCTTCGAGTTCTCCGAAGACCCTTTCCTCGGCGTCTCGCTCGATGGCCGGCTGCTGTGCTACTACCTGCTCTTCGTGGCTGCGGTGGTGCTGGTGCTCGCGCTGCTGCGCATCGTGAATTCGCCCTTCGGCCGCGTGCTGCAGGCCATCCGCGAGAACGAATTCCGCGCCGAGGCCATCGGCTACCGCGTGGTGGTGTACCGCACCACGGCGGCCGTGCTATCGGCACTCTTTGCCACGCTGGCCGGCGCCATGCTCGCGATCTGGCTGCGCTACAACGGGCCCGACACCTCGCTGAGCTTCGAGATCATGATCGACGTGCTGCTGATCGTGGTGATCGGCGGCATGGGCACGATCTACGGCGCGGCCATTGGCGCGGTGCTGTTCGTGGTGGCGCAGAGTTACCTGCAGGACCTGCTGCGCGTGGGCAGCGAGGCCGCGAGCGGGCTGCCATGGCTCGCGGCGTTGTTGTCGCCCGACCGCTGGCTGCTGTGGCTGGGCGTGCTGTTCGTGCTCTCGGTCTATTACTTTCCGACCGGCATCGTCGGCAAGCTTCGGGCGAGGGCCGCGCGATGAGCAGCGATCTTCCGGTTCCGTCTTCCCACTACGCGCAGCTCGCGGACCGCGAGATCCATTGGCTCGACTGGGGCGCACCGGACGCGCCGGTCGTCATTGCCTGGCACGGCCTTGCGCGCACCTGCCGCGACATGGACGAGCTGGCGCAGCACTTTGCCGCGCGCGGCTTCCGCGTGATCTGCCCCGACACCATCGGCCGGGGCCTGAGCCAGTGGAGCCCGCTGCCCGACGAGGAGTACCAGCTCTCGTTCTATGCGCGCATGGCCGGTGCGCTGTGCGACGAGTTGCGGCTGGACCGCGTGCATTGGGTCGGCACCTCGATGGGCGGCGCCATCGGCACGGTCTGCGCGTCGGGCCTGTTCGAGCCGCGCATGAAGGCGCGCATTGCGAGCCTCACGCTCAACGACAACGCGCCGCAGCTCGCGCAGGCGGCCATCGAGCGCATCCGCGCCTATGCCGGCGAGCCGCCCGCCTTCGGCACGGTGGCCGAGCTGGAGGCGTTCTTCCGCACGGTCTACAAGCCCTATGGCTGGCTCAGCGATGCGCAGTGGCGCCGCCTGACCGAAAGCTCCACGCGCCGCCTGCCCGACGGCCGCGTGACGCCGCATTACGACCCGGCGATGGTCCGGCAGTTCAGCGCGCACGACAACGACTACCTGATCTGGCCGCACTACGACGTGATCGAGGCGCCGGTGCTGTGCCTGCGCGGTGCCGAGTCGGACCTGGTGCTGCCCGAGGTGACACAGCAGATGCAGCAGCGGGGGCCGGGCGCCGCCGGACTGCTGAAGGTGGTCGAAATCCAGGGGTGCGGCCACGCACCCGCGCTCAACGTGCCCGAACAACTGCAGCTGATCGAAGGGTTTATCCGGTCCGCCGGCCGCTAGGCGCGCGTCGGCGAGACAATCGCCGCCGATTTCCAACCACAAGGATCCACGCCATGGCGCTTTCGATGTACGACCTTTCCGTGCCGGTCTTCTCCCGCGGACTCGGCCAGCTGACCCACCTGCTCGAGAAGAGCCTGGCGCACGCCAGGGCCAACGACATCGATCCGGCCACGCTGGTGGACGCGAGGCTGGCACCGGACATGCTCACGCTGGCCGGCCAGATCCAGCGCGCGAGCGATGCCGCGAAGCTCGGCGTGGCGCGCATCGCGGGCATCACGGCGCCGAGCTTTCCCGACGAGGAAAAGACCTACGACGATCTGCTGGCCCGCATCGCGAAGACGCAGGAGTTCCTCGCGACCGTGGAACGCACGCTGGTCGATGGCCAGGAGGAGCGCGCCGTGACCATCAAGACGCGCGAGGGCGAGGCGCATTTCACCGCGCAGCGCTACCTGCTGCAGTTCGCGCTGCCCAACTTCTTCTTCCATGTGACCACCGCCTACGACGTGCTGCGCCACAAGGGCATGCCGATCGGCAAGATGGACTATCTGGGCAAGCTCTGAGCGCTGGCGGCGGGCCGGGTGGGCCAGCCCGCCAGGTTGCGCTCGGCAATGCCCCCCAGCGCGGTGATCCATGCCGGGCTGTCATTGAGGCAGGGGATGTAGCTGAAGGTCTGGCCGCCCGCATGCAGGAAGGCTTCACGGCCCTCCATGGCAATTTCTTCGAGCGTCTCGAGGCAGTCGGCCGGAAAGCCTGGGCAGACCACGTCGACACGCTTCACGCCGCTTGCGCCGAGCTCGCGCAGGGTCGGCTCGGTGTAGGGCTCGAGCCACTTGGCGCGGCCGAAACGCGACTGGAAGGTGACGCGGTATCCCGTCGCCGCAAGGCCCAGCCGCGCCGCGAGCAGGCGCGCGGTTTCGAGGCACTGGGCCTGGTAGGGATCGCCAAGCGCGATGTTGCGCACCGGAATGCCGTGGAAGCTCATCAGCAGCAGCTCGCCGCGGCCCTCGCGCTTCCAGTGCGCTTCGATGCCGAGTGCCAGTGCCTCGATGTAGGCCGGATCGTCGTGGTACTGGTTGACGAAGCGGAACTCCGGGATGCGGCGCTGGCCGCGGCCCCAGTCGTTCACCGCATCGATCACGCTGGCCGTGGTGGTGGCCGAATACTGTGGATAGGCCTGCAGCACCAGCACGCGCGTGGCGCCTTCGGCCTGCAGCGCATCGAGCCGCGAAGCGATCGACGGGCTGGCGTAGCGCATGGCGTCCTGCACCGCCACGCGGTGGCCGCGCTCGCCGAGCCAGCCGGCGAGCAGCGTGGCCTGCTTGCGGGTCCACACCTTCAGCGGCGAACCCTCGGCCATCCAGATGCTCGCGTACTTGGCGGCCGATTTGGCGGGCCGCACGCGCAGGATGATGCCGTGCAGGATCAGCGCCCAGAGCAGCCTGGGAATCTCGACCACGCGCGGATCGCCGAGAAACTCCGCCAGGTAGGGCCGCACGGCGGCCGCGGTCGGGGCATCGGGCGAGCCCAGGTTGCACCAGAGGATGGCGGTGCGTTCGATGGCGCGCTGGGGGTCGATGGAACCGCGGTTCCCGTTGTCTTGAGGCATGCGATATTCTCGGGCATGACCTCCGCTTCCACGGCGCCGGCAAGCGCCGCGCCCCTCGACATCAAGCGCATCTCGGCGATCTCGCTCGACCTGGACGACACCCTCTGGCCGATCTGGCCGACCATCGAGCGCGCCGAGACCGTGCTGCAGCAATGGCTGCTGCGCGAGGCACCCAAGACCGCCTCGCTGCTGCTGACGCCGGGCGTCTTGCGCGAGCTGCGCGAAGCCACCGCCAAGGAGCGCTCCGACCTGGCGCACGACCTGAGTGCGTTGCGCCGCGAGTCGATCCGCGCGGCACTCAGGCACGCGGGCGAAGACCCGGCGCTGGCCGATCCGGCCTTCGATGCCTTCTTTGCCGAACGCCAGCGCGTGACGCTCTACGAAGACGCGCTGCCGGCCCTCAAGTGGCTCAGCGAGCGCTATCCGCTGGTGGCGGTGTCGAACGGCAATGCGGACATCCACCAGACCGGCGTCGGCCGATGGTTCCGCACCGCGTTCAACGCGCGCGCCTTCGGCAGCGGCAAGCCGCATGCGCCGATCTTCCGCGCCGCGGCCGCATCGGTCGGCCTGTTGCCCAAGGACGTGCTGCACGTGGGCGACGACGCCGAGCTCGACGTGGTCGGCGCGCTCAACGCCGGCATGCAGGCGGCCTGGCTGGTGCGCGACGAGCGCCCGTGGGTGCATGGCGCGCGGCCCCAGCTGATCGTGCCGAACCTGCACGCGCTGTGCGTGGCGCTCGGCGCCTGAACTACGAAAAGACCGGCCGGAAGAAGCTGCGCTCGTAGCTCAGGATGCACCGGGTGTCCTCGGCGTACCTGAAGGCAGCCTGGCAGTCGGCGTCCTGCATCGAATCGGCGCGGTACTGCTCGTAGGCGGCCAGGCTCGGAAAGCTGAACATCGCGAGCGCCACGTTGTTCGCGCCTTCCGACGGCAGGAAGTAGCCATGGTGCTGGCCGCCGAACTTCTCGACCAGCGGAATCCACAGCTTGCCGTAGTGCTCGAATTCCTTGAGCTTGTAGGGATCGACGATGTAGCGCAGGTAGCAGGTGACCATGGTTCTTTCCGTGGGAACAGGGAAGGCCTCAGTCCAGGCCGAAGTGCGCGCGCAGCGCGGCGCAGAAATCTGGCGTGCCGCTGAGCGAGAAGGTCACCGTGTCCAGCTCCGGCGCCTCGCGGGTCTGCTGCAGGTCGAAGTCCCAGGCCGCCCCGTCGTCGAGCGCGCCGCGCGCATCGGGAAAGGTGGCATCGGCCCAGGCCAGCACCTGGGCGATCTCGGCCAGCACTTCGTGCGTTCTTGCAGGCGCGGTCGAGGCCATGGCATCGAAGGTGCCGTGGCCCTCGGTGTCTTCGCTGTAGTCGAAATCCAGGTAGCGCAGTTCGGTCATGGTGTTGTCGATGCCTTGGCGGCAGCCAGTCCGCTCAGGACCGCGCCTTCGAGTGTCGCAGGGTAGGGGCCTTCGGTGTAGTCGCCGCAGGCGTGCAGGCCGGGTGCGATGCGCATCGGCGGCCGTGCGAGCGCAGGCGTGCAGGCGAAGGTGGCGCGCTTTTCGACCACGGTCTGCACGATGTGCAGCGCCGCCTGGCCGAGCTGCACGGCGGCTTGCGCAAGCGCCTGCTGCTCCAGCGTTTCGCGCGGCGTCTCGTTCGCGCTCACCACCATGGCGAGCACGCCTTCGGGTCCGCCGAGCTGGCCGCGATCGAACACGAACTGGGCCGGCGCGGTGGCGGGATGGCTGCGCAGCGCCAGCATCGGCTCCGCAAGCGGCGAGGCGCCGCGCACATAGACCGTGGCAATGGCCTCGAAGCGCAGCGCCTCGGTGCTTTCGCACCAGCGCTGCGCCGCCGCGCCGGACGCGCGCACGAGCCGAGCCGCGTCCCAGGGCGCACACGCCAGAACGACGTGGTCGAAGCGCTCGCCGTCGACTCGCCATGCCGCGCCCTCGGGCGAGATGGCGTGCACGCGCGTGCCGATGCGCAGCGTTGCGTCGTGCTGCGCAAGCCACGCCAGGGCCGCGTCGGGAAAGAGCGCGCCCAGGTCGACGCGCGGCAGCAGCAGGTCCGCGCCGCCGCTGCCGCTGAAGAGGGCGTCGTGCAGCACGCGCAGGAACACCTCGCCGCTCGACTGGTCGACCGGCGTGTTGAGGGCGGACACGCACAGCGGCTCGATCAGCTCCTCCATCACGCGCGGCGTGAGGCCGGTGCAGAGCGCGGCCACGGTGGTGCCGGCGGCGCAGCGGAATCCGGTGAGGCGCCATTGCACGGCGGTGCGCAGCAGCGTGGACTTGTCCCGCCACGTCCAGCCACGCGCCGTGAAGATGCCGGCCAGCAGGTCGAGCGGTGCAGGCAGCCGCGGCAGCTTCAGGCCGCCGCCATCGGCAAAGCGCAGCGAGAGCGGCAGCCGCAGCAGCGCCTGGCCGGCATCGATGCCCACTTCGCGCATCAGCCTGAGCGTTGCGGCGTAGGCGCCGATCAGGATGTGCTGCCCGTTGTCGAGCACCAGCCCGTGCATGTGGTCGACCCGCCGCGCGCGCCCGCCCGCCATGTGCGCCGCTTCATAAAGCGTCACGGCATGGCCGAGCCGCGTGGCTTCGACGGCGCAGGCGAGGCCGGCCCAGCCGGCACCCACGATGGCTGTTCTCAAATGCGCCCCAAGGCTTGAACCTTCCACGCCAGCCAGAACTTGCGCACCGGCGTCAGGCTCACGCGCTGGTTCAGCACCTGGAAGTTGTCGCGCTCGATCTCGCGCAGCAGCGTGCGGTAGATGCTGGCCATCATGAGGCCGGGCTTCTGGGCGCGGCGGTCGGGGGCGGGCAGCAGGGCGAGGGCTTCGTCGTATGCCGCATGCGCGCGCTCGGCCTGGAACTTCATGAGCGCGACGAAGCGCTCCGAATGCACGCGGTTCAGGATCTCGTGCGCCTTGACGTCGAATTTCTGCAGTTCGTTCACGGGCAGGTAGATGCGGCCGCGCAGCGCGTCCTCGCCAACGTCGCGAATGATGTTGGTGAGCTGCAGCGCCAGCCCGAGCTTGTGCGCATAGGCGGTGGTCTGCGGGTCGGTCTGGCCGAAGATGCGCGCAGCGACTTCGCCCACCACGCCGGCCACCAGGTGGCAGTAGCGCGCGAGGCCGGGAAAGTCGAGGTAGCGGGTCTGCTCGAGGTCCATCTGGCAGCCGTCGATCACCTCGTTGAGCTGGGCGGGCTCGATGCCGTAGGTGGCGGCATGCGGCACCAGCGCCTGCATCACGGGGTGGCGCGGCGGTCCCGCAAAGGACTGCGCCACCTCGGTGCGCCACCAGGCGAGCTTGGTCGCGGCCACGCCGGGGTCGCTGACCTCGTCGACCACGTCGTCGATCTCGCGGCAGAAGGCATAGAAGGCCGTGATCGCGGCGCGCCGCGGCTTGGGAAGGAACAGAAAGGCGTAATAGAAACTGCTGCCCGAGGCGGCGGCCTTGTCCTGTACGTATTGCTCGGGAGTCATCGGAGGGGCGCTTTCATGGGCCGCAATTGTCTCCGCATCCGAAGGGCGCGCCAGGCCAGCAGCGGAGCGTCGGCCTTGCCTATTTTCGGGCGCTGCGAAAAGGTGTCGAAGCCCAGGTCCTCGATCTTGTCGAGAATGCGCAAACCGCCCTGCACGACGAAGCGCAGCTCCCAGCCGGCGCGGCCCGGCAGGCGATGGACCAGCGGCGCGCCTTCGGCCATCAGCTCCCGCGCCCAGGCGCTTTCGACGGCGATCAGGTTGATGGCTTCCTGCGGCGGCGGCGCGCCGGCCAGCGGCATGAAGACCTTGAAGCTCTCGCGCGTGAGGCCGCGCCGTGCGCAATCGGCCAGCGGCGGGTAGAAGCGGCCGCGCGGCAGGTCCACGCTCGGGTCCTGCCAGAAATTGATGAGTTGCAGCGCGCTGCAGATGGCGTCGCTTTGCGCCAGCGCCTGCGCATCGTTCACGCCATACAGATGCAGCAGCAGGCGGCCGACCGGGTTGGCGGAGCGGCGGCAGTAGTCGAGCAGTTCGGCGCGGTCGGCGTAGGTTCCGCCGTCGCGGGTCTTCTCGATGTCCTGCATGAAGGCGCTCAGCAGGTCGGCGAGCAGTTGTTCGGGAAGCTTGAACTGCGCGATGCTGTGTGCGAGCGGGCCGAACACCTGGGGCCAGCGCGAGGAGGGCGCCACCTCTCCGTGCGCGGCGGCTGCCAGCTCCTCGCGGTAGGCGCGAAGATCGGCCAGCCGCTGGCCGGGCGAGGCGTCGCCTTCATCCGCGATGTCGTCCGCGGTGCGCGCGAAATGGTAGATCGCGGCAATCGGCGGCCGCAGATGCGGCGGGCACAGCCAGGAGGCCACGGGGAAATTCTCGTAATGCGCCGGCGGCGCGGCAATATGGGGTGGTGCAGGCACGCCGCGATTGTCCGCGACACGCGGCGCGGACTATGCTCGCGGCGTCGCCAACATCTCACTTCCTTCTCATTCATGAATGCACCCACGCAGGCTCCCGCCGTCCCGAGTCCAGCGCCAGGCGAGGCGCCACATGCGGCGGGGCCGGGCCTGATGATCGCGGCGCTGGGGGTGGTTTTCGGCGACATCGGCACCTCGCCGCTCTACGCCTTCAAGGAAACGCTCAATCCCGAGCACGGCGTGGCGTTCACGCCCGATGCGGTGCTGGGCCTGCTCTCGCTGATCTTCTGGGGCCTGATGTTCGTGGTCACGCTCAAGTACGTGGTGTTCGTGCTGCGCGCCGACCACGACGGCGAAGGCGGCATCCTGGCGCTGCAGGCGCTCGCGCGCAATGCGGTGGCGGGCCCGCGGACCCGGCCCTGGGTGTTGAACGTCATTGCGGGGCTCGGCCTGGTCGGCGCGGCCATGTTCTATGGCGACAGCCTGATCACGCCGGCCATCTCGGTGCTGTCGGCGGTTGAGGGGCTGGAGGTGCAGGCGCCGGTGCTGCAGCGCGTGGTGATCCCGATCACCATCCTGATCCTGCTCGGGCTCTTCGCGGTGCAGCGCAAGGGCACCGGCGCGGTGGGCAAGGTGTTCGGGCCCGTCATGCTGCTGTGGTTCCTGGTGCTGGCCCTGGCGGGCGGCTGGCAGGTGCTGCAGCATCCGCAGGTGCTGGCGGGGCTCGATCCGCGCCGGGCTGTCGCTTTCCTGGCCGAGCACCGGCTGCAGTCGCTGGCGGTGCTGGGCGCGGTCTTTCTTGCCTTTACCGGCGGCGAGGCGCTGTATGCCGACATGGGCCATTTCGGCGCGCGCTCGATCCGCCTCGCCTGGCTCTTCATCGCGCTGCCCGGGCTGGTGCTGAACTACTTCGGCCAGGGCGCGCTGGTGCTGGCGCAGCCGGCGGCGGTCGACAACCCCTTCTTCCGGCTCTTTCCTCCATGGGGCGTGGTGCCGATGGTGGTGCTGGCCGCGATGGCGACCGTCATCGCGTCCCAGGCCGTGATCTCGGGCGCGTTCTCGCTCACCGCCCACGCCATGCGCATGGGCTACCTGCCGCGCATGCGCGTGGTGCAGACCTCGGGCTCGGCCATCGGCCAGATCTACGTGCCGGTCGTCAACTGGATGCTGATGACGGGCGTGCTGCTGCTGGTGCTGGGCTTTCGCAGCTCGGGGGCGCTGTCGGCGGCCTACGGCATCGCGGTGTCGATCACGATGGTGACCACCACGCTGCTGGCGGGCGTCGTGGCCTGGGGGCTGTGGCGGTGGAACAGGGTGGCAGTGGTCGTGGGGGTGGTGGCTTTCGCCGCCGTGGACCTGGCCTTCGTGCTTGCCAACAGCCTCAAGATCGCCGAAGGGGGTTGGCTCACGCTGGCGGTGGCGGCGGCCGTGATGCTGCTGTTCACCACCTGGGCCAAGGGGCGCCGGCTGGGCCTGGAGGCGGCCGCGGCCGAAAGCCTGCCGCTCAAGTCCTTCGTCGAATCGCTGGCGCTCCACATGCCGCACCGCGTGCGCGGCACGGCCGTATTCCTGAACGCCGATGCCACCGCCGTGCCCCACGCGCTGCTGCACAACCTCAAGCACAACCAGGTGCTGCACGAGCAGGTGATCGTGCTGCGGGTGCTGGCCTGCGACACGCCGCGCGTGGACGCGCGGCAGCGCATCGAGGCCGAGCAGCTGATGGACGGCATCTGGGTGGTCACGGCGCGCCACGGCTTCATGGAGCGGCCCGACGTGCCCGAGTTCATCCGCATCCTGGCCTACCAGAAGACGCTGGCCATCGATTCGATGACCACCTCCTACTTCGTCTCGCGCGCCTCGGTGGGGGAGGAGCACCTGCCCGGCATGAACCCCGTGCGCCGCGCGCTCTTCGGCTGGCTGCAGCGCAACGCGGGCCGGGCGTCCGACTATTTCGAGCTGCCGGACAACCGGCTGGTCGAAATGGGGCAGAGGACCTGACAACCCCCGAATCTCGATTGACAGTCCCTGAGGTTTACCCTAAATTACTAACCAGTGGGTCAGTAATGACCGGGTTCGACCTTTCTAGGGTGTCTCATGACTGCCTCCTCCGGCTTTTCTCCTCTTGCCCGCAGTGCCGCCTGGCTGCTGCTTCCCGCCTTGTTCCTGGCCGGCTGTTCGCAGTCGAAGCCGGCCGAGGAACCTGTGCGCGCGGTCAAGCTGGTGACTGTGGGCACCAGCGATTTCGACGCCCAGCCCGAGTTCTCGGCCGAAGTCCGGGCGCGCGTCGAATCGCGGCTGGGCTTCCGCGTGGCGGGCAAGATCACCAAGCGCCAGGCCGAGCTCGGCCAGCACGTGCAGGCCGGCCAGGTGCTGGCGCAGCTCGATCCGCAGGACTACCGGCTGGCCGCTGAAGCGGCGCGCGCGCAGCTGGCGGCGGCCCAGACCAACCGCGATCTCGCGGCAGCCGATCTCAAGCGCTATACCGAACTGCGTACGCAGAACTTCATCAGCGGCGCCGAGCTGGAGCGCCGCGAATCCACCTGGAAGGCCGCGCAGGCGCAGCTCGAGCAGGCGCAGGCCCAGCTCTCGTCGCAGGGCAACCAGGCCAGCTACACCACGCTGGTGGCCGACGTGGCCGGCGTCATCACCGCCATCGAGGCCGAGCCCGGCCAGGTGGTGCAGGCGGGCACGCCCGTCGTGCGCATTGCGCAGGACGGCGCGCGCGACGTGGTGTTTGCGGTGCCCGAAGACCGCGCCGCGCTGATCAAGCCCGGCTCGCCGGTCACGGTGCGCGGCTGGTCGGGCGGCAGCGAGCTGCAAGGCCAGGTGCGCGAGGTGGCGGCCAGCGCCGACGCGGTCACGCGCACCTATGCGGTCAAGGTGGCGATCGATGCCGCCACCTCGCCGGCGCTCGGCGCCACCGTGTATGCCCGCCCGCAGGCGCTGGCACGCACCGGCGGCGCGGTCATGAAGCTGCCGACCAGCGCCTTGCGCCAGGAAGGCAAGGGCACGGCGGTTTGGGTGCTCGACAAGTCGACCATGACGGTGCGCTCACAGCCCGTGCAGGTGGCCACGGCCGACGGCAACGAGGCCGTGATCGGCGCCGGCCTCGCGCCCGGCATGATGGTCGTGGCGGCGGGCGTGCACGTGCTCTCGCCGGGGCAGAAGGTCACCATCTACCAGTCGAAGGAGGCTGCCGCGGCGGCCGCCAACGCGAAGGAATCGGCGCAGCCGGTCGAGGCCGTGGCGGCCTCGAAGAAGGAGATCGCTGCAGGTGCTTCCAAATGACGGAAGGCGCAGCAACCACCGCCAAGCCCGCCGGCTTCAATCTTTCCAAATGGGCGCTGGACCACGCGCCGCTCACGCGCTACCTGATGGTGGTGCTGATGGTGCTGGGCGCCTTCGCGTACTTCCAGCTCGGCCAGGACGAAGACCCGCCGTTCACCTTCCGTGCCATGGTGGTTCGCACCTTCTGGCCCGGCGCCACTGCCCAGCAGGTGGCCGAGCAGGTCACCGACAAGCTCGAGCGCACGCTGCAGGAGGCACCGTACGCCGACAAGATCCGCAGCTATTCGAAGCCGGGCGAGTCGCAGATCATTTTCCAGATCAAGGACTCGTCCAAGGCCGCCGACGTGGCCAATGTCTGGTACACGGTGCGCAAGAAGGTCGGCGACATGCGCAACACGCTGCCGCCGGGCGTGCAGGGGCCGTTCTTCAATGACGATTTCGGCGACGTCTATGGCGTGATCTACGCGCTGGAGAGCGAAGGCTTCAGCCAGGCCGAGCTCAAGACCCTGGCCGACGAGGTGCGCCAGCAGCTGCTGCGCGTGAAGGACGTGGCCAAGGTCGACCAGTTCGGCGTGCAGGACCAGAAGGTCTACATCGAGATCTCCCAGAAGCGCGTCGCGCAGCTGGGGTTGGACTTCAACGCGGTGCTGGCCCAGCTCGGCTCGCAGAACGCGATCGAGAGCGCAGGCACGATCCAGTCGCCGCTCGACGTGGTGCAGGTGCGCGTGGGCGGGCAGTTCACCAACGTCGAGCAGCTGCGCGAGATGCCGATCCGCGGCAGCTCGGGCAACCAGCTCAGGCTCGGCGACATCGCCGAGATCCACCGCGGCTACATCGATCCGCCGGCCGTGAAGGTGCACCACCAGGGCAAGGAAGTCGTCGCGCTCGGCGTTTCCATGGCCAAGGGCGGCGACATCATCGCGCTGGGCAAGGCGCTGCGCGCCACCACCGCGGAGATCGACCAGCGCCTGCCGGCCGGCGTGAAGCTCGCGCAGGTGCAGGACCAGCCGGTGTCGGTGTCCAGCTCGGTCAACGAATTCGTCGGCGTGCTGATCGAGGCGGTGGCGATCGTGCTGGCCGTGAGCATCATCTCGCTGGGCCTGCACAAGGGCGGGCGATTCGGCTGGTACATCGACATCCGGCCGGGGCTGGTGGTGGCCATCACGATCCCGCTGGTGCTGGCCGTGACCTTCCTGTCCATGAACTATTTCGGCATCGGGCTGCACAAGATATCGCTGGGGTCGCTGATCATCGCGCTCGGCCTCCTGGTGGACGACGCGATCATCGCGGTCGAGATGATGGTGCGGAAGATGGAGGAGGGCTACGACAAGGTGCGCGCCGCCACCTTCGCCTACGACGTCACGGCCAAGCCCATGCTGACCGGCACGCTCATCACGGCCGCGGGCTTCCTGCCGATCGGCATCGCCAAGTCGGTCACGGGCGAATACACCTTCGCTATCTTCGCGGTAACGGTGATCGCGCTGGTGCTGTCGTGGATCGTCTCGGTGTACTTCGTGCCCTACCTGGGCACGCTGCTGCTCAAGGTCAAGCCGCACGACCCCGATGCGCCGCCGCACGAGCTGTTCGACACGCCGTTCTACAACAACTTCCGCCGCGCGGTGAACTGGTGCGTGCAGCACCGGTGGCTGACCATCGGTGCCACGGTGCTGATCTTCGCGCTCGGCATCTTCGGCATGGGCAAGGTGCAGCAACAGTTCTTCCCGGATTCGAGCCGGCCGGAGATCATGGTGGACATCTGGTTCCCCGAAGGCACCTCGTTCGCGGCCAACGAAGAAGTCGCCAAGCGCGTCGAGCAGCGCATCATGAAGGAAGAGGGCGTGAAGACCGTCAGCACCTGGATCGGCTCCGGCGTGCCGCGCTTCTACCTGCCGCTGGATCAGGTCTTTCCGCAGACCAACGTCTCGCAGCTCATCGTGCTGGCCAAGGACCTGAAGGTGCGGGAGACCCTGCGCATCAAGCTGCCCGCGCTCTTGGCGCAGGAATTTCCCGAAGTGCGCGGCCGTGTGAAGCTGCTGCCCAACGGGCCGCCGGTGCCGTATCCGGTGCAGTTCCGCGTGATCGGCACCGACCCCGCCCAGCTGCGCGCGCATGCCGACGAGGTCAAGGCCGTGCTGCGCGAGAACGCCAACATGCGCGGCGTGAACGACAACTGGAACGAATCGGTCAAGGTGATCCGCCTGGAGGTCGACCAGGCCAAGGCGCGCGCGCTCGGCGTCACCAGCCAGGCGATCGCCCAGGCGTCCAAGACCATGTTCTCCGGCACCACCGTGGGCCAGTACCGCGAGAACGACCTGCTGATCGACATCGTGCTGCGCCAGTCGGCCGACGAGCGCGAGGCCATCTCGGACATCGGCAACGCCTACCTGCCCACCACCTCGGGCCGTTCGATTCCGCTGACCCAGATCGCCCGGCCGGTGTTCAGCTGGGAACCCGGCGTGATGTGGCGCGAGAACCGCGACTACGCCATCACGGTGCAGGGCGACGTGGTCGAAGGCCTGCAGGGCGCCACGGTGACCGAGCAGCTGCTGCCGAAGCTGCGCCAGCTCGAGGCCGGCTGGCACGCAGCCGGCGAGGGCGGCTACCGCATCGAGGTGGCGGGCGCGGTCGAGGAAAGCAGCAAGGGCTCGGCGTCCATCGTGGCGGGCGTGCCGATCATGCTGTTCCTGGTGTTCACGCTCCTGATGCTGCAGCTGCACAGCTTCAGCCGCTCGCTGCTGGTGTTCATCACCGGCCCGATGGGCATCGCCGGCGTGGCCGGTGCGCTGCTGCTGCTGAACCGTCCGTTCGGCTTCGTGGCGCTGCTGGGCGTGATCGCGCTGATGGGCATGATCCAGCGCAACGCGGTGATCCTGATCGACCAGATCGAGAGCGACCGCGAGGCCGGCGTGCCGGCCTGGGATGCGATCGTGGAATCGGCCGTGCGGCGCCTGCGGCCGATCGTGCTGACGGCGGCCGCGGCGGTGCTGGCGATGATTCCGCTCTCCCGCAGCGTGTTCTGGGGGCCGATGGCCGTGGCCATCATGGGCGGGCTGATCGTGGCGACCGTATTGACCCTGCTGGCGCTGCCGGCAATGTACGCCGCCGCCTTCCGCGTCAAGCGGGAGCCGAAAGAGCTCCCGATTAGCGCTTAAAATACGCGGTTGACCGATTTCAGGCGGACGGTCTTTGGGCGGCAGGCATCCGGCAATCGGGGGTCCGCGGCACCAGGGCCGTCCGCCTTTGCATTCACCTGAAAAATTGGCAAGCGCGGGTGGCGAAATTGGTAGACGCACCAGGTTTAGGTCCTGACGTTCGCAAGAACGTGCCGGTTCGAGTCCGGCCCCGCGCACCAGCCACACCCCTCACAAGGAAGACACCATGACCGTGACCGTTGAAACTCTCGAGAAGCTCGAACGCAAGATCACGCTGACCCTGCCGGTCGGCACCATCCAGTCCGAAGTCGATTCGCGCCTCAAGAAGCTCGCGCGCACCGTCAAGATGGATGGCTTCCGTCCCGGCAAGGTGCCCATGAACGTCGTGGCCCAGCGCTACGGCTACTCGGTGCACTACGAAGTCATGAACGACAAGGTCGGCGAAGCCTTCTCGCAGGCCGCCAACGAAGCCAAGCTGCGCGTGGCCGGCCAGCCCCGCATCACCGAGAAGGAAGAGTCGCCCGAAGGCCAGCTCGCCTTCGACGCGGTCTTCGAAGTGTTCCCCGAAGTCAAGATCAACGACCTGTCGAACGCCGAAGTCGAGAAGCTCTCGGCCGAAGTGGGCGAGGACGCCATCGACAAGACGCTGGACATCCTGCGCAAGCAGCGCCGCACCTTCGCGCAGCGCGCCCAGGACGCCGTGGCCCAGGACGACGACCGCGTGACGGTCGATTTCGAAGGCAAGATCGACGGCGAGCCCTTCCCGGGCGGCAAGGCCGAAGACTTCCAGTTCATCGTCGGCGAAGGCCAGATGCTCAAGGAATTCGAAGACGCCGTGCGCGGCATGAAGGCCGGCGACAGCCGCACCTTCCCGCTCTCGTTCCCGGCCGACTACCACGGCAAGGACGTGGCCGGCAAGCAGGCCGACTTCATGGTCACCGTGAAGAAGATCGAAGCCTCGCACCTGCCCGAAGTCAACGAACAGCTCGCCAAGTCGCTCGGCATTGCCGAAGCCACGGTCGAGGGCCTGCGCGCCGACATCAAGAAGAACCTCGAGCGCGAAGTGAAGTTCCGCCTGCTGGCGCGCAACAAGAACGCCGTGATGGACACCCTGGTGGCCAACGCCGAGCTCGACCTGCCCAACGCGAGCGTGCAGTCCGAAGTCAACCGCATGGTCGAAGGCGCCCGCGCCGAGCTCAAGCAGCGCGGCATCAAGGATGCCGACAAGGCACCGATCCCCGACGAAGTGTTCCGTCCCCAAGCAGAGCGCCGCGTGCGCCTGGGCCTCGTGGTGGCCGAGCTGGTGCGCGCCAACAACCTGCAGGCCAAGCCCGAGCAGATCAAGGCCCACATCGACGAGCTGGCCGCCAGCTACGAAAAGCCGGCCGACGTGGTGCGCTGGTACTTCAGCGACAACAACCGCCTGGCCGAAGTCGAAGCCGTGGTCATCGAGAACAACGTGACCGATTTCGTGCTCGGCAAGGCCAAGGTCAAGGAAAAGTCGGTGTCGTTCGACGAGCTGATGGCGCAACAAGGCTGATCCACTGCCGCCCGCGACGCCAATGGGGCTTGTGCTTTGCGGCACGAGCCCCATTTCACTCAGGCGTACAGTAAATTCGAACAGCGAACGAACCCTTTTCCGGAGAGCAATTCAATGAGCGCACAGGAAATCAAAGGCCTCGGCATGATCCCGATGGTCATCGAGCAGTCGGGCCGCGGCGAGCGGTCCTACGACATCTATTCGCGCCTCCTCAAGGAGCGCATCATTTTCCTGGTGGGCGAGGTGAACGACCAGACCGCCAACCTCGTGGTGGCGCAGCTGCTGTTCCTCGAGAGCGAGAACCCGGACAAGGACATTTCGTTCTACATCAACTCCCCGGGCGGCAGCGTGAGCGCCGGCATGGCCATCTACGACACCATGCAGTTCATCAAGCCAGACGTTTCCACCATGTGCATCGGCTTTGCGGCCAGCATGGGCGCCTTCCTGCTGGCGGCCGGAGAAAAGGGCAAGCGCTTCTCGCTGCCCAATTCGAAGATCATGATCCACCAGGTGCTCGGCGGCGCGCGCGGCCAGGCCACGGACATCGAGATCCACGCCCGCGACATCCTGCGCACCAAGGACCAGATGAACCGCATCCTGGCCGAACGCACGGGCCAGCCGCTCGAAAAAGTCAAGTCGGACACCGAACGCGACTATTTCCTCACGGCCGACGAAGCCAAGGACTACGGCCTGGTGGACCAGGTCATTGCGAAGCGCAGCTGAGGCATTGAGCCCCTGCCGCGGCGCCGGCGGCGCCAAAAAGGCAAAAACCGGCGTTTTCCACACGGGAAACGCCGTTTTTGTTTAGTTATCATTGTCCCCACCCCTTTACGAGGCACCTGTCCATGGCCGAAAAAAAAGGCTCCTCCAGCGAAAAAACGCTTTATTGCTCGTTCTGCGGCAAGAGCCAGCATGAGGTCAAGAAGCTGATCGCGGGCCCTTCGGTCTTCATTTGCGACGAGTGCATCGACCTTTGCAACGAAATCATCCGCGACGAGCTCCCGGCCGGTGAAGAGGCGCGCGAGGCGCGCAGCGACCTGCCCACGCCGCTGGAAATCAAGACCAACCTCGACAACTACGTGATCGGCCAGGAGCCGGCCAAGCGCATGCTGTCGGTGGCGGTCTACAACCACTACAAGCGCCTGCGCCACAAGGAAAAGGCCAAGGGCGACGACGTCGAGCTCAGCAAGAGCAACATCCTCCTGATCGGCCCCACGGGCTCGGGCAAGACGCTGCTCGCGCAAACGCTCGCGCGCATGCTCGACGTGCCCTTCGTGATGGCCGACGCCACCACGCTGACCGAAGCCGGCTACGTGGGCGAGGACGTCGAGAACATCATCCAGAAGCTGCTGCAAAGCTGCAACTACGAAGTCGAGCGCGCCCAGCGCGGCATCGTCTACATCGACGAGATCGACAAGATCTCGCGCAAGTCGGACAACCCGTCCATCACGCGCGACGTGTCGGGGGAGGGCGTGCAGCAGGCGCTGCTCAAGCTCATCGAAGGCACCATGGCCAGCGTGCCGCCACAGGGCGGGCGCAAGCACCCGAACCAGGACTTCCTGCAGATCGACACGACCAACATCCTGTTCATCTGCGGCGGCGCCTTTGCCGGCCTCGAGAAGGTCATCGAGAACCGCACCGAGGCCTCGGGCATCGGCTTCGGCGCCTCGGTCAAGAGCAAGGCGCAGCGCAGCATCACCGAGGTGTTCCGCGAGGTCGAGCCCGAAGACCTGATCAAGTTCGGCCTGATCCCCGAACTGGTGGGCCGCATGCCCGTGGTCGCCTCGCTGGCCGAGCTCAGCGAAGACGCGCTGGTGCAGATCCTGACCGAGCCCAAGAACGCCGTGGTCAAGCAGTTCACCAAGCTGCTGCAGATGGAAGGCGTCGACCTGGAGATCCGTCCCGCGGCGCTCAAGGCCATTGCACGCAAGGCGCTGGCCCGCAAGACCGGCGCGCGGGGCCTGCGTTCGATCCTCGAACAGTCGCTGATCGACACCATGTTCGAGCTGCCGAATGCCACCAACGTCGACAAGGTTGTGGTCGAGGAATCCACAATTGATGAAAACAAGCCGCCGCTGCTCGTGTACCGCGAAGCGGCCAAGAAGGCCTGAGTGAACGCGGCGCCGGCACTTTCCAGCAAGGCGTCCGGCGCCTTCGACAAAGACCGGGTGCACGGGCTTGAAATGCCCGAACACCCATCCATCTTTGCCTGATCAATCAAAGGATATTCATGTCCGGTCATACCCCCCTGCCTGCCGACGCGATCGACCTGCCGCTGCTGCCGCTGCGCGACGTGGTCGTGTTCCCTCACATGGTGATCCCGCTGTTCGTGGGTCGCCCCAAGAGCATCAAGGCGCTCGAACTGGCCATGGAGGCCGAGCGCCGCATCATGCTGGTGGCCCAGAAGGCCGCCGCCAAGGACGAGCCCTCGGTCGAGGACATGTTCGAGGTGGGTTGCGTCTCGACCATCCTGCAGATGCTCAAGCTGCCTGACGGCACCGTGAAGGTGCTGGTCGAAGGCCAGCAGCGCGCCCGCGTGAACCGCATCGACGACGGCGAGACCCACTTCTCGGCCAACGTGACGCCCGTCGAGGCGGCCGCGAGCAGCGAGAAGGGCACCGAGGTCGAGGCGCTGCGCCGTGCCGTGATGCAGCAGTTCGACCAGTACGTCAAGCTCAACAAGAAGATCCCGCCCGAGATCCTCACGTCGATCTCCAGCATCGACGATCCGGGCCGCCTGGCCGACACCATCGCCGCGCACCTGCCGCTCAAGCTCGACAACAAGCAGGCCGTGCTCGACCTGGACGACGTCAAGTCGCGCCTGGAGAACCTGTTCGGCCAGCTCGAGCGCGAGGTCGACATCCTCAACGTCGACAAGAAGATCCGCGGCCGCGTGAAGCGCCAGATGGAAAAGAACCAGCGCGACTTCTATCTCAACGAGCAGGTCAAGGCGATCCAGAAGGAGCTCGGCGAAGGCGAAGAGGGCGCGGACATCGAGGAGATCGAGAAGAAGATCAAGCTCGCCAAGATGCCCAAGGAAGCGCTCAAGAAGGCCGAGGGCGAGCTCAAGAAGCTCAAGCTGATGTCGCCCATGTCGGCCGAGGCCACCGTGGTGCGCAACTACATCGACGTGCTGGTCGGCCTGCCCTGGAGCAAGAAGACCAAGATCAAGCACGACCTGGCCAATGCCGAGGCGGTGCTCAATGCCGACCACTACGGCCTGGAGAAGGTCAAGGACCGCATCCTCGAATATCTCGCGGTGCAGCAGCGCGTCGACAAGGTCAAGGCGCCCATCCTGTGCCTCGTGGGCCCGCCCGGCGTGGGCAAGACCTCGCTCGGGCAGTCGATCGCCAAGGCGACCGGCCGCAAGTACACCCGCATGGCGCTGGGCGGCATGCGCGACGAGGCCGAGATCCGCGGCCACCGCCGCACCTACATCGGCGCACTGCCGGGCAAGGTGCTGCAGGGGCTGAGCAAGATCGGCACGCGCAATCCGCTGTTCCTGCTCGACGAAATCGACAAGCTGGGCACCGACTTCCGCGGCGACCCGTCGAGTGCGCTGCTCGAGGTGCTCGACCCCGAGCAGAACCACACCTTCGGCGACCACTACGTCGAGGTCGACTTCGACCTGTCCGACGTGATGTTCGTCGCCACCTCGAACTCGATGAACATCCCGCCGGCGCTGCTCGACCGGATGGAAGTCATCCGCCTCTCGGGCTACACCGAGGACGAGAAGACCAACATCGCGATCAAGTACCTGCTGCCCAAGCAGATGAAGAACAACGGCGTCAAGGAAGACGAACTGCTCGTCACCGAAGAGGCCGTGCGCGGCATCGTGCGCTACTACACGCGCGAAGCCGGTGTGCGTTCGCTCGAGCGCGAGCTTTCCAAGATCTGCCGCAAGGTGGTCAAGGGCCTGCTGCTCAAGCAGATGACGCCCAAGGTCACGGTGGATGGCTCCAACCTCAACGACTTCCTGGGCGTGCGCAAGTACAGCTTCGGACTGGCCGAGAAGCAGAACCAGGTGGGCCAGGTGGTCGGCCTGGCCTGGACCGAGGTGGGCGGCGACCTGCTCACCATCGAGGCGGTCACCATGCCCGGCAAGGGCGTGATCAGCCGCACCGGATCGCTGGGCGACGTGATGAAGGAATCGGTCGAGGCCGCGCGCACCGTGGTGCGCAGCCGCTCGCGCCGCCTGGGCATCAAGGACGAGGTGTTCGAGAAGCGCGACATCCACATCCACGTGCCCGATGGCGCAACGCCCAAGGACGGCCCGAGCGCGGGTGCGGCCATGACCACGGCCTTCGTGTCGGCGCTCACGGGCATTCCCGTGCGTGCAGACGTTGCCATGACGGGCGAGATCACGCTGCGCGGCGAGGTCACGGCCATCGGCGGCCTGAAGGAAAAGCTGCTGGCCGCATTGCGCGGCGGCATCAAGACCGTGTTGATTCCCGAGGAAAACGCGAAGGACCTGCAGGACATTCCCGAGAACGTGAAGAACGGCCTCGAGATCGTGCCCGTGAAGTGGATCGACAAGGTCCTGGAGATCGCGCTCGAGAAGATGCCCGAGCCGCTGTCGGACGAGGAGGTTGCCGCCTCCGCGGCCGCCGTGGCCGAGCTGGCCAAGCAACGTGCGGGCACGCCGGCTTCAGAGGGTTCCGTCAAACATTGATCGGCAGAACTTGCCGAGCCCCGAAAAAATGTTCTATAATTCAAGGCTCGAAACGCGGGAATAGCTCAGTTGGTAGAGCGCAACCTTGCCAAGGTTGAGGTCGAGAGTTCGAGACTCTTTTCCCGCTCCAGTTTTGAAAAAGGGAAGCACTGCTTCCCTTTTTTTCGCGAATTCGATTTCGTTTTCAGCAGCGTGGCGCGATAGCAAAGCGGTTATGCAACGGATTGCAAATCCGTCTAGCCCGGTTCGACTCCGGGTCGCGCCTCCACCTTCTCCCTCTCTGATCAAGCTCGATCCGCCCTCCACCGAAAAAAACCAGCCCCGCCAACCTGCGTTGCCGGGGCCCGTTTCGTTTGGGTTATCGTCGATGTTCAACCCGAGGCCCGGATGGTGAAATTGGTAGACACATCGGACTTAAAATCCGCCGCTTCCTTAATCGGGGCATACGGGTTCGACCCCCGTTCCGGGCACCACATTTAGACAAGGGAGCACTCCATGCCTCGTTACAACGCTCCATTTGAAATCCATGTGCACGGCGACGTGCCCTTGCGCTCCGACGTCGGCTTCGACCAGATCCAGGAAGCGCTCAAGCCGCTGTGGGCCTACGCAGGCGCCAAGTCGCTGGCCGACGGCGCGACCAGCACCTACGAAGAAGAACCCGGCATCCGCTTCGAGCAGAAGGACCACATGCTCCAGATCTGCTGGACGGTGCCGGGCGACGAAGACTTTCGCCAGGCGCTCGACGAGATGTGCATGGCCCTGAACGAACTGTCCGAGCGCGGCGCCGCCATCGAGGTCACCTTCTACGACACCGACTTCGACGAAGAAGAGGGCGACCCCGACGAAGAGTCGCGCGACGATTTCCTGATGCTGTTCGTCGGCCCCAACCCGGCCGCGATCATGCAGGTGCAGCGCGACCTGCTGGTGGAAGACGTCGTCAACCTGATGGAGCGCCACTTCGATGGCGCCGAGCTCGGCGGCGTGGTGTCCGAGATCGACCGCCTTTTCAGCGACCGCTTCGATGCGCTCGTGAATTCGCTCGAGATCGGCAAGCGCCCGCGGGGCACGGGCGGCAGTGGCAGCGGCGGTGGGCATGGCGGCGGCCGCCGCCCGCGCCACCTGCACTGATCCGATCGGGCCAAGGCTGCGTCCGGCGCCCGGTCGATCATCCGTCGCCGCATGGCGCTGTTTCCGTCATCTGCCCTGAACGCCGGCGTGCGCAAGCGCGAGGTGTTCGGCTGGGCCATGTACGACTTTGCGAATTCCGGCTACACCACGGTCGTCATCACGGCCGTGTTTGCCGCCTACTTCGTGGGCGGCATCGCCAAGGGGGCGCCGTGGGCCGCATTCGCCTGGACTGCGGCGCTCAGCGCGTCCTATGCCGTCGTCATGCTTTCGATGCCCGCGATCGGCGCCTGGGCCGACCGGCGTGCCGCCAAGAAGCGCGTGCTCGCCGTGGCGACGCTGGGCTGCGTACTTGCCACGGCGGCGCTCGCATTCACGCCGAGGTTCTCGGGGGCCATGGGCGTTGCGGTTGCGATGGCGCTGATCATCGTCTCCAACACCTTCTATTCCTACGGCGAGTCGCTGACCGGCGCCTTCCTGCCTGAACTCGCGACCGCCGAGGGCATGGGCAAGGTCAGCGGATGGGGCTGGAGCTTCGGCTACGTCGGCGGCATGCTGGCGCTCGGGCTGTGCCTGGCCTACGTGCTGTCGGCCCAGGCCAAAGGCCTGCCTGCATCGCATTTCGTCCCGGTCACGATGCTGATCACCGCGGCCATCTACGGCGCAGCCGCCTGCGCCACCTTCGCGCTCCTGCCCGAGCGTGCGCAGCCCCGTGCGGCCGGCAGCGCAGTGGGCGCATGGCAGCAATTGCGCGCCACCTTCGGGCAGGCCCGCGCCTACCGCGATTTCATGCAGCTGCTGGTCTGCACCGTCTGCTACCAGGGCGGCGTGGCAGTGGCCATCACGCTCGCCGCCATCTATGCCGAGCAGGTCATCGGCTTCGTGGCGAGCGAGACCATGGTGCTGATCTTCGTGCTCAACATCGCGGCCGCTGTCGGCGCCTTCGGCTTCGGCTACGTGCAGGACCGCATCGGCCACAAGATCTCGCTGGCCGGCACGCTGGTGGCCTGGATCGCGGTCTGCGTGATTGCCGCGATGGCGACCACCAAGGGCACCTTCTGGTGGGCCGCCGCCATTGCAGGGCTTGCGATGGGCTCGAGCCAGTCGGCCGGCCGCGCGATGACGGGCTTCCTGGCGCCGCCGCGGCAGCTTGCGGAGTTCTTCGGGCTCTGGACCTTTGCCACGCGGCTCGCGGGCATCATCGGTCCGCTGATGTTCGGCGCCATCACCTGGGCCGCGGGCGGCAACCAGCGCATTGCGATTCTCTCGACCGCGGCGCTGTTCATTGCGGGGCTGCTGCTGTTGCTGCCGATCGACATGGCGCGCGGCAGGGCGGCCGCGCTGCGCGGCGCCTGAACCGGCCGGCTCAGGGCGGCTGCTGGCGCAGCGACTTGGGCACGCGGTAGCGCTCGCCGTCGTAGCGCAGCGTCACGGCATTGAAGCGCGCGGGCATGGCCTTCTCGGTGCAGCTCTGGTCTTCCTGCATCTGCGCGCGGCCCTGCACCAGCGTGCGCGACAGCTGCAGATCGGCATAGCCGTTGCTCGCCGACTTGCCGACCGAAAGCATGGTGCGAAGCTGCTCGAAGCGGCCGGTGCAACTGCTGTCCCATTCGCCGCTGTCGTGGTCGAGCTCGACTTCCTGCAGCACCTCGCGCAGCTTGCTGCCGTGGTGCACGTAGAGGCGGATGGTTTCGCTGGCCACCGTGCTGCCCGGCGCCGTGCCCCGGTAGCGCACGCGCAGCCCGAAGGCGCGCGTGTCGGACGACAGCACGTAGCGCGAGGTGTCGATGCGGATGTCCTGGATGGCGGTGGCGGCGTCTTCGTCGAGCGCCTCGGGCTGGAAGATGCGGCCGATCACCGTGTCGCGCTCGGTGTTGCCGTTGTCGGGCCGCTGGATCAGCAGCAGCTCCAGGTCGAAGACCTTGGCGCCCGTGCTGCTGGTTTCGCGCGGCACGGGCAGCACCACGATGCTGCGGCCCGGAAAGGCGGGCCAGGGCTTGCAGGCGGCCAGGCGCTCGTCGAGCGGGCGGTTCGGATGGAGCTTGGCATGCATGCGCTCGGCAAGGCCGCTCTCGCAGGCCGCATGGCCGAGGCCTGCTGCCGAGAGGCCGAGCAGCAGCAGGGCGCAGCGCAAGAGACGAAGACGCATGTTGTTGTCGGATCGGCTTCAGGCAGCGGTTGCGGCAGCAGCCGGAGCAGCTTGGGGCTGTTGCAGCCAGTGCGCAGCGGCGGCTTCGAGCACGGCGGCGTCGCCGCTGCCCTGCAGGACCAGCCCGCCTTCGCCGCTGGGCGCGAGGCGGCCGAGCGAAGCCAGCACGCGCCGGGCCTGCTGCGCGACCGGCGCGCCGGTGTCGATGAAGCGCAGCGCGGGCGGCGCATGGCGCTGAAGTTCATTTTTCACGAGTGGGTAGTGGGTGCAGCCGAGCACCACGGTATCGACCTGGCCGGGTCCATCGCCGAGGGGGCCGGCTTCGGCCATGTAGCGGGCGCAGAGTTCGGTGATGGCCGCGGTGTCGAAGCCCTCGATCGCCTTCACGAGCCCGTCGCAGGGCACGGCGCGCACATTGGCTGTTCCTGCGAAGGAGTCGCGCAGCGCCGCGTATTTGGCGCTGGCCAGCGTTCCGCGCGTGGCCATCACCGCGATGTGGCCGGTGCGGCTGGTCGCCACGGCGGGCTTGAGCGCAGGCTCCAGGCCGACGATGGGCAAGGCCGGATGCTCGGCGCGCAGCAGGTGGATCGCGGCCGTGGTGGCCGTGTTGCAGGCCACCACCAGCGCCTTGATGCCGTGCTCGGCCATCAGTTGCTCCGCCACCTTGCGCGAGCGCTCGATCACGTAGGCATCGCCGCGTTCGCCATAGGGCGCGAACGCGGTGTCGGCAAAGTACACGAAGCGCTCGTGCGGCAGCTCGGCGCGCAGCGCGGCCAGCACGCTGAGCCCGCCGACGCCGCTGTCGAAGACGCCGACCGGGTGGTTCAAGCCTCTTCCATCATGATGGTCTTGAACTCGCCGCTCGCAATGCGCTTCTGCCACTCGGCCGGGCCGGTGATGTGCGCGCTGGTGCCGCCGGCATCGACCGCCACCGTCACCGGCATGTCGACCACGTCGAATTCATAGATGGCTTCCATGCCCAGGTCCTCGAAGCCCACCACCTTGGCGGTCTTGATCGCCTTGCTCACGAGGTAAGCGGCGCCGCCCACGGCCATGAGGTAGGCGCTCTTGTGCTTCTTGATGGCATCGATGGCAACCGGGCCGCGCTCGGCCTTGCCGATCATCGCGATCAGGCCGGTCTGGGCCAGCATCATCTCGGTGAAGCCGTCCATGCGCGTGGCGGTGGTCGGGCCGGCCGGGCCCACGGCCTCGCCGCCCACCGGATCGACCGGGCCGACGTAGTAGATGACGCGGTTGGTGAAATCGACTGGCAGCTTCTCGCCCTTGGCCAGCATGTCCTGGATGCGCTTGTGCGCGGCATCGCGGCCGGTGAGCATCTTGCCGTTGAGCAGCAGTGTGTCTCCGGGCTTCCAGCTGGCCACTTCGGCGGGCGTGAGCTTGTCGAGGTCGACGCGCTTGCTCTTCTTTTCGTCGGGTGCCCAGTTGACGTCGGGCCAGAGGTCGAGCGAGGGCGGGTCGAGGTAGACCGCGCCGCTGCCGTCCATCACGAAGTGCGCATGCCGCGTGGCCGCGCAGTTGGGGATCATTGCCACGGGCTTGCTGGCCGCGTGCGTCGGATACATCTTGATCTTGATGTCCAGCACGGTGGCCAGGCCGCCCAGGCCTTGCGCGCCGATGCCCAGCGCATTGACCTTCTCGTACAGCTCGATGCGCAGCGCCTCGACCTTGCTCAGTTCCGCGCCCGAGGCCTTCTTGGCCTGCAGCTCGTGCATGTCGAGGTCGTCCATCAGGCTTTCCTTGGCCATCAGCGCGGCCTTCTCGGCCGTGCCGCCGATGCCGATGCCCAGCATGCCCGGCGGGCACCAGCCGGCGCCCATGGTCGGCACGGTCTTGAGCACCCAGTCGACCACGCTGTCGCCGGGGTTCAGCATCACGAGCTTGCTCTTGTTCTCGCTGCCGCCGCCCTTGGCTGCGACCGTCACCTCGACGGTGTTGCCCGGGACGATCTCGGTGAAGATCACCGCGGGCGTGTTGTCCTTGGTGTTCTTGCGGTCGAACTGCGGATCGGCCACGACCGAGGCGCGCAGCGTGTTGTCGGGATGGTTGTAGCCGCGGCGCACGCCTTCGTTGATGGCGTCGTCCAGGCTGCCGGTGAAGCCGCCCCAGCGCACGTCCATGCCCACCTTGAGGAACACGTTGACGATGCCGGTGTCCTGGCAGATCGGGCGGTGGCCCGTGGCGCTCATCTTGCTGTTGGTGAGGATCTGCGCGATGGCGTCCTTGGCGGCGGGGCTTTGCTCGCGCTCGTAGGCCTTGGCCAAGTGGGCGATGTAGTCGGCGGGATGGTAGTAGCTGATGTACTGCAGCGCGGCGCTGATCGATTCGATCAGGTCGGCCTGCTGGATCGTGGTCGTCATGGTGGGGGGTGTTTTTTGGAGTGTGGAAACGCCCCCCGATTATCTCAGCCGCCGCGTTCTACCTTGCGGCGGCCCGGGCTTGCTCGATCCAGCCATCGAACAGCGGCCGGTGCGCCCGGATCCAGCCGTCAGTGTGGCGCTCCAGGTCTTGCTGCGTGTTGGCGCCCTGGCTCATGCGCAGGTTCTGGGCGTTGATGTCGCCGATCGGCAGTTTCATCACCTCGAACAGCCGGCCGGCGGCCGGGTTTTTCTCGACGAAGGCCCGGTTGGCGACGATCTGCTCCTGGTTGGCCTGGAAGCCGTAGTTCTTGCCGTTGGGAAGCTGCGTGTCCGCGTTGCCGCCCTGGGAGGACGAGAAGGGCACCTGCAGCCACACCACGTCCGCACCGGGCCGCAGCACCGCGCTGACCCAGTAGGGCGTCCAGGTGTAGTACAGCACCGGCTTGTCCTGCTTGAAGCGGGCGATGGTGTCGGCCATCAGCGCGGCATAGCTGCCCTGCTTGTGCGTGACGGTGTCGCGCAGCTGGTAGGCCGTCAGGTGGTTCTCGATCGCCAGTTCGCAGCCCCAGCCGGGGTTGCAGCCCGTCAGGTCGGCCTTGCCGTCGCCGTCGGCATCGAACAGCCTGGCGATGGCCGGGTCTTTCAGCTGCGCGATGCTGCGGATGTTGTACTGCTCGGCCGTCTTGCGGTCGATCAGGTAGCCCTGCACCGCGCCGTCCGAGTACACGCCCTTGCGCCACAGCTTGGCGTCGCCGCCGCTGTTCTTGTAGAAGTCGGCGTGCAGCAGGCTCCAGTGGTTGGCCATGAAGGTGGCGTCGCCATTGGCGATGGCCAGGTGCTCGGTGGCGGGTTCGAGGTCCTTCATGGGCTCCACCGTGTAGCCGAGCTTCTCGAGCGCGCGCATCACGAGCAGCGTCTGGAACGCCTCTTCGGCGAGCGAGCTCTTGAGCGGCTGCACGGTGACGCCCTGGCCGGGCAGGTCATTGGCGGCCTGTGCGCCCATGCCGAAGGCGGCGAAACCGAGGGCCAGCAGGCCGCGGGCAAGGATGAGACGGGTTCTTTTCTTCATGCGTTGATTTCCTGCGTGACGGCTCATTGCGCTTGCGTGGCGAGGGCGGGAACGGGCTCGTTCGCACCGTCACCGCGGGGCGGCGTACCCACGAGGCGCTGCAGCAGGCGCAGCGCCAGGCCGGCCGGCCCGGTGTGCCACCAGCGGCGCCCGGCGCTGCGGCGCGACTTGCCCATGGCCTGCGTGAGCCGGTCGAGCGAGATCGCCAGCAGCACGATGCCCAGGCCGCCCACGGTCGCGAGGCCCATGTCGAGCCGGCCGATGCCGCGCAGCACCATCTGGCCCAGGCCGCCGACGGCGATCATCGAGGCGATCACCACCATCGACAGCGACAGCATCAGCGCCTGGTTGATGCCCGCCATGATCGAAGGCATGGCCAGCGGCAGCTGCACCTTCACGAGCATCTGCCAGGGCGAGGCGCCGTAGGCGCGCGCGGCCTCGATCAGGTCGGGCCGCACCTGGCGCAGGCCCAGGTTGGTCAGGCGCACCAGCGGCGCCAGCGCGAAGATGATGGTCACGATCACGCCCGGCACGTTGCCGATGCCGAACAGCATCACCACCGGCACCAGGTAGACGAAGGCGGGCGTGGTCTGCATCGCGTCGAGCACCGGGCGCATGAGGCGCTGCGCGCGGTCGCTGCTGGCCAGCAGCACGCCGAGCGGCAGGCCGATGATCATGCAGAACACCAGCGAGGTCAGCACCAGCGACAGCGTCACCATCGCCTCGGGCCAGATGCCCAGCATGGCCACGAGCAGCAGCGCCGCCGTGGTGCCGATGGCCAGCGCACGGCCGGCGAACTGCCAGGCGAAGAGGCCGATCAGCGCGATCATCGCGAGCGTCGGCAGGCCGGTCAGCAGGCCCTGGACCCAGTTCAGCGTGCTGTCGATGGGCAGGCGCAGGGTCTGGAAGAAGGGGCGGAAATGCTCGACCACCCAGCCGAGGCCCTGGTTGATCCAGGATTCGACGGGCAGGGAGCCGTCCCACAGGCGGTGCAGCTGCAAGCCGCTGGCCGTGGCATCGGCCGAGCCGGCCAGCTGGTGGGCCGCGTCGGCGGGCGCATCGAGCCAGGCGCTGGTGGCCGAGGTGTCGGGCGCGGCAGAGAGCGCTTCCCACGGATCGGCGAAGGCGGGAGTTGCGGGCGTGCTCAGGTCGGAAGGAAGTGTGTTGTCGTTCATCGTTCAGGGGGCCTTCGTGAATTCTTCAGTGCGGCTCGGCGGCGAGCGCGGGTGCGGCGTTGGGCAGGACGGGCTCGATCGGCGGCGTGTCGCGGTCGAGGAACTTGAGCAGCGTCGTCTTGCTGATCGCACCGCAGAAGCGGCCATCGTTCGCCACCACCGGCAGCGCGCACGGCGCCTGCGCGAGCTGGCCGATCAGGCCTGCCACCGGGGCTTCGGCATCGATGCGCGGCAGGTCGCCAATGAATGC
Source organism: Variovorax sp. 01N425 (assembly GCF_056399465.1). Classification (NCBI taxonomy): domain Bacteria; kingdom Pseudomonadati; phylum Pseudomonadota; class Betaproteobacteria; order Burkholderiales; family Comamonadaceae; genus Variovorax; species Variovorax sp. 01N425. Next base: position 43,637 of record NZ_JBFTRJ010000028.1, read on the forward strand.
GTGCTGCAGCCCCAGCGAGCCTGAATGCCCGTCGAGCGCGCCGCGCAGCGTGTCCGCCGACACCACGCCGAGGAAGCGCTTGTTCGGGCTCGTCACGTAGGCGAAGTCGCGGTCCTGGTCTTCGAGCAGCTTGAGCGCCGCGCGCGCACCGCGCTCGGGGTGCTCGCACACCACCGTGAGCGACTTGCGCGCGATGTCCGCCGCCTTGAACACAGCCGCCGCATCGACGCCGCGCACGAAGCTGCGCACGTAGTCGTCGGCCGGGCTGCGCAGGATCTCGTCGGGCGTGCCGACCTGGATCACCTGGCCGTCCTTCATGATCGCGATGCGGTCGCCGATGCGCATGGCCTCGTCGAGGTCGTGCGAGATGAAGACGATGGTGCGCCGCTGCTCCTTCTGCAGCCGCAGCAGCTCCGACTGCATCTCGGTGCGGATGATCGGGTCGAGCGCCGAGAAGGCCTCGTCCATCAAGAGGATCGACGGGTCCGAGGCCAGCGCGCGCGCCAGGCCCACGCGCTGCTGCATGCCGCCCGAGAGCTCGTCGGGATAGCTGTCGCCCCAGCCCGCGAGGCCCACCTGCGCGAGCGCCAGGTCGGCCTGCGCGAGGCGTTCCTTCTTGCTCGTGCCCGACAGTTCGAGGCCGAAGGCGGTGTTCTCGCGCACCGTCATGTGCGGCATCAGCGCGAAGGACTGGAACACCATGCTGATGTCCTTGCGGCGCAGCGCGCGCAGCCTGGCGTCGGAGTGCTCGTTGATGTCCGCGCCGTCGATCACGATGCGGCCTGCGGTCGGCTCGATCAGCCGGTTCAGCAGGCGCACCAACGTCGACTTGCCCGAACCCGAGAGGCCCATGATGACGAAGATCTCGCCGGCCTGGATCTCGAAGGTGGCATCGAACACGCCGATCGACTGGCCCGTTTGCGCAAGGATCTCCTTCTTCGAAAAACCTTGGCGCACGAGTTCGAGCGCCTGTTCGGGCGCGTCGCCGAACACCTTGAAGACATGGTCGATGAGAATTCCTTTGGCCATACGCCGGGGCTCCTTGTGTGAAGGTTGGACACAGCGCCGCTGCGACAAAGCGCGAAGCGGCAACGGTCACGCCATCAGCCGACAGGCTGCGAACACAGAGCGCGAGCGAACGCGTGCAATGGCCCGGCGAGCCCTGGAGGCTGCCGACAGGCACTGAAGACGACGTGGCGACGAAACCAGTGCCCGCCGAAAGGTGGCGTGGCAGTGGGGCCGGAACGATCCGGCCGGTTCGCCGGACAGGGCCCGGCGGGGAGAACCTCGCACCGCGACGGGATTCGGAGATCCGCGAGTAGTGCAGGGCCGACCAACCATGATTTACATGACTTGTTGGTCGTCTGAAGCCCACGATTATAACTTTTTGACATGACGCGAGTCAACCCGACGGGCGTAACGTGATGTCGGCGGCGGCTCAATGGCCCCGTCAGATGCGAGCTATTCTTGTTGGCCGATACTCGGGCCCGCGCCCGATCAGGCGGCGCGACCATCCATGACTGCGGAGTTTTTCTCATGACGACTTCCCCCAAGACCCGTGCCGAGCGCGATACCTTCGGACCGATCGACGTGCCGGCCGACAAGCTGTGGGGTGCGCAGACGCAGCGCTCGCTGCAGAACTTCGACATCTCCGGCGAGCAGCAGCCGCGCGAGATCATCAAGGCGCTGGCGCAGGTCAAGCGCGCCTCGGCCGTGGTCAACCACGCGCTGGGCCTGCAGGACGAGAAAAAAACCAAGGCCATCGTGGCCGCGGCCGACGAGGTCATTGCCGGCAAGCATCCGGGCGAGTTTCCGCTGGTGGTCTGGCAGACCGGCTCGGGCACGCAGACCAACATGAACGTCAACGAGGTGCTGGCCAACCGCGCGAGCGAACTGCTCGGCGGCGAGCGCGGGGAAGGGCGCCTCGTGCACCCGAACGACGACGTGAACCGCAGCCAGTCGAGCAACGACGTGTTCCCCACCGCCATGCACGTGGCGGCCGTCGAGGCCATCACGCACAAGCTGCTGCCGGCCATCGCCAGGCTGCGCAGCACGCTCGAGCAGAAGTCGAAGGACTTTGCCGACATCGTGAAGATCGGCCGCACCCACCTGCAGGACGCCACGCCGCTCACGCTGGGCCAGGAGTTCTCGGGCTATGTGGCGCAGCTCGCGCATGGCGAGGCGCATGTGCGCGCCGCGCTGCCGCACCTGTGCGAACTGGCGCTGGGCGGCACGGCCGTCGGCACCGGGCTCAATGCGCCCAAGGGCTATGCCGAGCAGGTGGCGGCCGAGCTGGCCAAGCTCACGGGCCTGCCGTTCGTGACCGCGCCCAACAAGTTCGAAGCCATGGCCAGCGTCGATGCGCTGGTGCATGCCCACGGCGCGCTCAAGACACTTGCCGCCAGCATGAACAAGATTGCCAACGACGTGCGCTGGCTCGCGAGCGGCCCGCGCAGCGGCATCGGCGAACTCAGCATTCCAGAGAACGAACCGGGCTCTTCGATCATGCCGGGCAAGGTCAACCCGACACAGAGCGAAGCCGTCACGATGCTGGCCGCGCAGGTGTTCGGCAACGACGTGGCCATCAACATCGGCGGCGCCTCGGGCAACTTCGAACTGAATGTGTTCCGCCCGATGGTGGCGCACAACTTCCTGCAGAGCGTGCGCCTGCTGGCCGACGGCATGGTGAGCTTCAACGACCACTGCGCCGTGGGCATCGAGCCGAACCGCGAACGCATCACCGAGCTGGTGCAGCGTTCGCTGATGCTGGTGACGGCGCTCAACACGCACATCGGCTACGACAAGTCGGCCTACATCGCGAAGAAGGCGCACAAGGAAGGCACCAGCCTGCGCGAGGCCGCGATTGCTTCGGGCCACCTCACGGCCGAGCAGTTCGACCAGTGGGTGGTGCCGGAGAACATGACCGGCCGTTGATCAGTACCCGATGGTGTAGCGCTGGCGCGAGTGCGCCGGTTTTTCGAGCTCGTCGATGAACGCGATCGCGTAGTCCTCGAAGGTGATCCAGCTGCGCCCCTCGGCGCTCACGAGCAGGTCGTCCTTGCCCAGGCGGAACTTGCCCGTGCGCTCGCCTTCGACGAACTCGGCCGAGGGCGAGAGAAAAGTCCAGTCGAGTTCCTTCTCGTTGCGCAGCGCCTCCAGGAACACGCCGCCGGCTGTGGCCTCGGCCTTGTAGGCCTCGGGGAAGTTCGGCGTGTCGATCACCTTCAGGCCCGGCGCCGCGAACAGGCTGCCGGCGCCGCCGACCACCAGCAGGCGCTTCACGCCTGCGCGCTTGGCCGGCTCGATGATGGCCGCGGGCGGCACGGTGGAGAAGTGCGCGGCGCTGAAGACGGCGTCGTGGCCGGCCAGTGCCTTTTCGAGCGCGGCGCTGTCGAGCACGTCGAGGTCGATGGCCTTCACGTTGGTGCGGCCCGAGAGTTTTTCGCTCGCCTTGCGCGCGATGGCCGTCACGGTGTGGCCGCGGCGCAGGGCCTCTTCGAGAAGGCGGCCGCCGGCGCGTCCGGTGGCGCCGATGATGGCGATGTGGCTCATTGGATGGCTCCAGAAAGTGGTTGGGATGAAGCGCATCTTAGGTTTCTGCTTTCGAAAGAAATACCTCGAATTGCGCGCTTGTTTATTCCTAAAATCGTTCGAATGGACCGATTGAATGCAATGCGCGTGTTCGTCACCGTGGTGGATTCGGGCAGCCTTTCGGCCGCGGCCGACAAGCTCGACCTCTCGCGCCCGGTGGTCACGCGCTACGTGGCCGAACTCGAGCAATGGACGGGTGCGCGCCTCTTGCACCGCACGACGCGCCGGCTGAGCCTCACGGCGGCGGGCGAGGAACTGCTGCCGCGCTGCCGCCAGGTGCTCGAGCTCGCGGGCGACATGCAGGAGGCCGTGCGGCAGCCGGCCGAGGCGCCGCGCGGCCAGCTGCGCATCACGGCCAGCACCTCGTTCGCACAGGCGCAGCTGGCCGATGCCGTGGCCGACTACGTGCGGCTCCATCCCGGCGTGGCGGTCGACCTGGTGCTGCTGGACCGGGCGGTGAACCTGGTGGACGAGCGCATCGACCTGGCGATCCGCGTGGCGGTGGAGATCGATCCCAACCTGATTGCGCGGCGGCTCACCGATTGCCGCTCGGTGGTGTGCGCATCACCCGGCTACCTGAAGGAGCACGGGCAGCCGCTGCGCGTGGAGGAGCTGGCCCAGCGCAACTGCCTCACGCACTCGTACTTCGGGCGCAGCCTCTGGAATTTCACGCGCAGGGAAGACGGCACGCCCGTGTCGGTGGCCGTGGGCGGCAACGTGTCGACCAACGATGCCGCGAGCCTGATGCACCTGGCGCGGGCCGGGGCCGGCATCGCGATGCTGCCGACCTACCTGACCGCCGGCCTGCTGCAGGCCGGCGAACTGGTGCGGCTGTTCCCGGAGTTCGAGCCGCAGGTGGTCGGCATGTATGCGGTGTATGCCTCGCGCAAGCACATGCCGGCCACGCTGCGCACAATGCTCGACTTTCTTGCCAGGCGTTTTACCGGCGTGCCCGCCTGGGACCTGCCGCAGGCAGGCCCGGCGCTCAGTGCGAACCGCCGCCCTGCGGCACGGCGGGCGCCATGAGCCTGTCGGTGTAGGCGATGGCCATGGCCGAGAACAGGAAGGCGATGTGGATCACGGTCTGCGCAATCAGCACGCGGTCGGTGTAGTTGTCCGCGTTGATGAAGGTCTTCAGCAGGTGGATCGAGCTGATGCCGATGATGGCGGTGGCCAGCTTGACCTTGAGCACCGAGGCGTTCACATGGCTCAGCCACTCGGGCTGGTCGCGGTGGCCTTCGAGGTCCATGCGGCTCACGAAGGTTTCGTAGCCGCCCACGATCACCATGATCAGCAGGTTGGAGATCATCACCACGTCGATCAGCGCCAGCACCACCAGCATGATCACTGTTTCGTTGAGCGTGCCCACCGGCGCGGTGGTCTTGTAGCCGATGCTGGTGATCAGCGCCTGCAGCGCGTCCTTGCTGCCGAAGGCCGCCTCCACCAGGTGCAGCAGCTCGACCAGGAAGTGCACCACGTACACCGCCTGCGCCACGATCAGCCCCAGGTAGAGCGGCAGCTGCAGCCAGCGGCTCGCGAAAATCAGCTTGGGCAGCGGCCGCAGCGGCGAGCCGCGGGCTGGAACAGGCGTATTCGGGCGGTCGAAGGATTCGGGTGCGGACATGGAGAGGATGGTTGGAAACGACCGGCGATTCTAGAGGTGCCCCCATGTCCGACTCGTGATAACCCTGCGAACTAACATCGCAACCGTCAGTGGCCCGTAAGTGGGCCCGCCGACATTACGGCCGCACCTAGATCAAGGAGACAAGAAAATGAGCAGCAGCGCATCGAAGAACATCGAATCCGTCCTGGTCGAGAACCGCGTGTTCCCCCCCGACGCCCGCGCCAGCGCTGGCGCGCGCATTGCCGGCATGGCCGCCTACGAGGCCCTGTGCCAGGAGGCCGAACAGGACTTCGAAGGCTTCTGGAGCCGCCTGGCGCGCGAGAACCTGAGCTGGACCCAACCCTTCACGAAGACACTCGACGAATCCAACGCCCCCTTCTACCAATGGTTCGGCGACGGCGAACTCAACGCCAGCGCCAACTGCCTGGACCGCCACATCGGCACCCCCGTCGAACACAAGACCGCCATCGTCTTCGAAGCCGACGACGGCGCCGTCACCCGCGTCAGCTACAAGGAACTGCTCGCCCGCGTGAGCCAGTTCGCCAACGCCCTGAAGGCCGCCGGCATCGGCAAGGGCGACCGCGTCATCATCTACATGCCCATGACCATCGAGGGCGTGGTCGCCAT